>JBKHJR010000019.1:0-38440 GCA_046537975.1 Desulfurivibrionaceae bacterium | reverse complement strand
TATCTCCGCTCTCTTTCAAGCGGACGGAAGCCCGGCTTTGCCAGGCAAACAAAAAAACCGGAACAGCTTATTCGCTGTTCCGGTTTTTGACTTGTCAATTTATATCGCTTCTCAGAGGCTGGCTCAGGACCCGGTATCCCTTCTGCCGCAGTTATCTGAAACAGAATGTGTATTGTGAAACCGGCCCGTCAGGCTTATTATTTCAGCCTTTTTTTTTTAGTACCGCCTTTACCTTCTCCCTTTTTGCCCTGCTCTTCAGCCTTAGCCTCCCTGGCGGCCTCATCATCGCCGTACTCGTGGGGAATCCTGGGTTCGGCCCGGTCAACCAAAGCACTGCAATTTTCATATACTTCGGCCGGACAACCGGATATTTCCCAGCAGGGAGCCAGGGTCAGCAGTTTTTTCAGCCCCTGGATACTTATTCCCTGCTCATGAATCATGGTACGCAGACATTCAATCCACTTTATGTGATTGGCAGTAAACATACGCCTTGAACCATGATACGAAGGAGTAATCAGGCCTTCAGCCTCATATATCCTCAAGGTCCTGGGATGGACGTTCAAGAGCTTGGCAGCTACTCCTATAGGGTAGACAGGGAGATCAGGCCTCATTGGTTCTATTTCCGACCTTTTTCTGGCCATTATATTCTCCTTTCATAAAAATCACTTTCTAATTTCCCCTATCCCGGCATTAGATCGGGCTCAGGCGGCAGACGTCTTTCTTATCTTCCGCCTGAGCTTAATCTCCGGGTTAATGATCTTCAGAGAGATGACCCTTGAACACCCGCTCTCCTGTGAGGAAGAGCATGGCACAAAGACCGAAGCCACCCAGGGTTATCATGATCTCGTGAAGGCTCGGGAAATACTGAAACAGATTGGGCTGTCCCACGATATTCATCTCATGTAAATGCGGAACCAGCATTCCGACTACCACCAGATCGTAACGCATGAAGAAAATCCCGATAACAGCGGAAACAGAGGCGACAAAAAGGGCACGCATATTTTTGGCCCGAACCGCCAGGATGATGACAAACGGTATGACCAGTCCCATCATAATTTCACCGATCCAGAAAGGAGCGGCATAGGGCCCGGACAAGAGGGCCTGCATGGCTGCATATTTTCCCGGAGGATGGCCGGCTATGCCGGATATCATTTTCCAGGTGGTGAAAAACATGATAACAGCCATCAGCATGGCGCCGAGCTTGGCGGTGGACTCAAGGGATTTCTTCAGGGTTTCGCTCATCTTCCAGCCGTTGGTCTTATAACCGATCCAGTGGAAGAAGATAACCGCCGCACAACCCGACATCATGGCGGAAGCGATGAAGTAGATCGGCATATAGGGGCCGTGCCAGAATTCTCTGCCGCCCAGGAGACCGAAAACCGCACCCAGATTGCTGTGGGCTGCAACACCGGCAACTACTCCTAACAGGCCAAGTATCCCGGCCTGCTTATGTTTACCCATCTGCAGAAGGGCAAACTCAATCAGCATGAAGAACAGATAAGCCCCGTACAGAGTTCCCATCCACCAGATATTCGAGGTAAGACCGGGCGAGGTGACATTATAGATAGCCATCCGCCAGGGATTTGCAATCTCGAAGGCGATTATCAGAAATCCGGCGATAATAGTAGTAATCGCCATAAAAACGGAGCGTTTGGCGATAGGCTTAAAAGAATCGACTCCGAAAACATGGCCGATTGAAGAGACCAGGCAAAGCCCGGTGGAAGTTACAACAAAAAAGACATAAGCCGCTATAAGGAGCCCCCAGGGGACTTCCCTGGTTACTGCGTATGCCTGATGATGCCCGATAATAAAGGCATGAATACCGAATGCCACTCCCAGCAGGGCCAGCAGTCCGCTTAATCCGATTGCGGCATTATACCCGTTTGAGACTTTGGCCTCCAGTCCCCCTTCCTGGGGGATGACTTTGGCTAAAATATCGTTCATAGCTCTCTCCTCTTGCTTTTTTTGATTTCACCGGTTAGATACCAGAAATAATTCTGTCTTCCGGTCCGGCAAAATGCAGACGTTATTTGTTTTTTATTTTATGGTAGCTTTAGATAGTGCTGCAAATGATCCCGACCGTATTCCCGGCAGTCAAAAATTGTCGCTTTCTTCCCTTACAGACTGGAGTACCGGTTTGATTTTAAGATCATATAACGTATGGAGGGTTGCTCCTCCCAACCAAAAAATGAGAAATAAGATACCTTCCATTTTCTTTCCTCCTACCAGGAGTGCTCTGGTATATTTTTCCTACTCTATTGTCTTGATAAATATTGGCGGATATGTATCAGACAAGCTAAGAAACTCCCATCACCTCCTTAATTCAGTTTTCCGGACATGGTGGCATGGAGTGGCGGCTCCATGCATTTCTGTTATCTCTTAACTGAAATAATAATAAAGCGAAATTATCATGTCAACTCCATTTACAACTTTTTTAGAAAAAAAGTGGAAATGAAAAGGATCACAATAAGCCCAAATTTCTATTTCCTATCCATTTACTATATTATGAGCCACTCCACTCGTTAAATAAAAACTTGTTATTCCGGTAGCTTATATTTACCAAGACCCTTCTGTTCGGTCGGCTTTTCCGGATTTGACCGAAAATCTCTTCTTTTACATAATCAGAATAATGGCTCATTATATGCCTTAACCAAAACATCAAAGGCGCAATTTAATCCAATTTTCAGGTTTTATACAAGACCTGAAAATGAATCTGAAAAAAATACCTTCTTTTTTCCGTCTTTTCCTCCTTGGTACAACCCAAGATTCTTCAGACTTAAGCTCTTAATAACAATACATATTCACAAAACAATCATTGCTGTCCGCATTGGATCCAGAAAAAAATTAAGAAACACTCAAGCATTCTGGCACCATTTATGCTTCAAAATCATTATAACAACGATCTTATCAATTTGCTCTCCTTAGCCAAAGACGATAAGCTCCTTCCTAATAAACCCGGAGTGGCGGCTCCGGGTTTATATCCTACTTTCCCCCTCTGTAGTTTCACCAAGAAAAGCAGACAGAAGATACCAAACAAATACCATCCGACAGGCTCAAATTGAGCCTTTTATCTCCGGTTTTTGTCCTTCAAATCAGCAAGAGGATAATAAGTGCCCCGCCAGGTAATGCCCTTATTGCGCAAAGTGATGACTGTTGCCCTGATGATGATATAGATCTGGATATAAGGTGTAACCAGGGCCCAGGGGGCATACCAGGGGGAGAGACCGCTGGCCGGAAGCCCTCCGGCAAAGGAGCCGAGCCGGACCAGGACCGCGATCAGGAAAAGAAGGGAAACCGAGCCGGTGCTTAAAAGCGCACCCCAGAAAGGCAGGACATTGAGAAACAGAATCAGGGCTATGCCGGCCAGGACCCGGCCTGTCCTATAATCACAGGCGGCAAAAATGTTTTTCATCAGGCCGCGGACTAGGTCGCCGACCCGGCTGTACCACGCCACCCTAACGAAGCCCGTACCCAGCAGGCAGTCCTGGGCATAACCACTCTCCTTGATGGCCCGGCCCAGCATGATATCATCAATCGGCTGCAGGGCAATGGAGCGGTGACCGCCTATGGCCCGGTAGGCAGAGGACTTTACCAGGTTAAAGGCCCCCACTCCCATGAAATGTCTACTCTCGGGGTCCCCGGCCTTCCAGGGTTTAAAGAACAGCAGGAGGCCGCCTGCGATTTCCATTAACAGAGTATTCAGCAGACCTCCGGAGGCCATATTGCTGAAAAACATGCAGAGATGATCCAGCCTGTTGGCCAGCACATGGTGCATGGCTCTGGACAGGGTGGATCTCTCCATGATGACATCAGCATCGGTGAAGAGGATGTATTCACCCCGCGCCCTCTCAGCCCCGTACTGCAGGGCATGGCACTTGCCCAGCCAGCCCCGGGGCAGTTCGGTAACAGTAAAGACCCGGAGTTCCGGATACCTCTTTTTGATCCCCTCCAGAACCTTCCCGGTATAATCCGTGGAACGGTCGTTGACCACAATTACTTCCAGACCGGGATAGTCCAGGTTCAGAACCGATTCCAGGGCCGGCGTTATGGTCTTCTCCTCATTACAGGCCGGGATAACCACGGAAACCCGCGGGATCCCGCCTCCTTTGAGCCGGGGGACGTCCCGGATATGAGTCATCCGCCTCACTCCCCGGACCACCGTCCCCGAGACATAGATATTCCCCAGAAGGGAGGCGGCTGCCAGCCAGAATAAAAAATTCAGCATCAAAGCCGGACTACCTCCTTTCCTTCTAAAATCCCAGCTCCACCCGGGGTTCCGCGTCTTTTTCTTCATCGAGCAGGGGATCACCCACAAATATCCTGCCGGGATCAATATCATAATCCCTGATCATATAATCGCGGACAGCGCCGGCCCTCTTATCAGCCAGGTCCAGGAGATACTTCCTTTCCTTGTCGGTAAGAGGCCGGTCCCGGTCTTCCTTTTCTTCTTCGCCACTTTCCGGCCGGGCGGCCCCATTTTCTTCAGCAGCTTCAGGAAGGACAGCCCCCCTTTCAGCCGGAACAGCAACCCCGGTGATAATTACTTCCAGTTCCGGCCTCTCATAAAGGATTGAAGCCAGTTTCCGCAGATAATCTTCCTGTACCGCCCGCAGCTCGCTTTCTCCCGAAGGAAAGATTACCGGAGGCAGCCTGACCTTGAGCAGATATCCTCCCAGCTTATACCCTACCGAGGCCAAAGCCCCATAGGGACCGAGGGCAACCATAAAATAAGACTCAGCCCCCCGCATCACCGCAGAACTTACCACCTTTCTGGCAATACTGTTAAAACTGACCTGCAGATCGTCAAGGGGACCGCTGACCGGTATATCCAGGGAGATATGCTCCTTGTCGTCCCGAAGCAGGGACAGGGCCTGATCCAGGGAGATGTTCTGAAGCATGCCGGTCATCTTTTCCGCAACCTCCTCCCTGGCTACATCTACTTCCAGTTTCTTGAAAAGAAAACTGTTCTCAGAGTCCAGATCATTGCCGGTCAGCTCAAGGTGGGAATCGATGTTGACCTGTCCCTGGGAGAGGTAATAACCGATGGAATCAACCGTATAGGAAGACAGGCCTGAAGCTGGGTAATCCCGGAGACTGGTGTTCAAGGTCAGGCTTAACTCTTCGGCAAAGGGAGTACAGGTCCCGTTTACATCCAGGTCCGAATGCCGGCCCAAGGAGCCCTGCAGCAGGAAGTTAAGAGGTTTCTCAGGTTCTGCGCTGTTTAAATCGGTCAACTCCAGGTTCTCGATGTCAAGAACAGCCTGGAAAGGCTCTGCAGTGGAGTAATCTTCAAATTTCAATCCGCTTTCCCCGGAAACCCGGAGCCGGTTCAATCCCAGGTCAATTTTTCCAGGAGAAGAACTCTGGGCCTGCCCGGTTTTCTTGATTTCCCCCTTATCCTTGCCGGGCTCACCATCCTGAGAACTCAGAGCCCGGGCAACATTTAAGCCACCGTCCTCTTCTCTTCTGATATGGCTGTAGAGATCGACCAGGTCCACATTTTCCATGGTGAAGGCTTCTCCACTCAGGTAGGAAATATTTTCAATTTTTCCGTCTCCGAGGCTTAAAACAGGATCATTTTCCCCGTCCTGGGAGTTTTCTATAGTAAAAGTGAGATCTGCCATTCTTAGCTGATCTGCAGTTATATCATCAAGGGAATCAAGACGGCACTCTTTTAGGCGCAGCTCCTCCATACTTCCTTTAAAAGGACGGTCCCCGCCCAGGTTCAGGGTGGTTCCGGATAACTTCAGATCATTATTGCCGCTTATCTTCAGGGCCTTGTCTCCGCCGGTCAGGGAAGTCCCGGTATCCAGGCTCAGGGAAGCAAGCTTAAGCTCAAGTTCCTGATTAACAAGATCCATGACCAGATCCTTTCCCTCCAGTATTCCGACTATAGAGCCGGTCTGCTGATCAGAGATCTTGTAATCAGTCTTTCCCTGCCACCCCAGTTCACTGATTATCAATTTATTCTCCTCCAGACTTAACTCAGTGCCTTCCAATTCCAGGGCAGTATCACCGTCCACCGCAACTGAGCCTCCATCAAATCTTAATTCGCTTTTGGTACTGAGGTCGATTCCCTTCTGTTTTAGGAGCAGGTCAGGCTGCCTCATCTCCAGATCCAGAGCGGAGCCGCGCAGGTCTCCGTCCAGGGAGAGAGAGGAAGAATCGCCCGGTTTATCATATTCCAGACCGCCCAGCCAGGACAGTTCCCGAGAGACCAAATCATGGCCACCTGCCGCCAGCCTGGTGTCCTTGAGGGTAAAATTACCGTCATAAGAGACCCCCAGACGGTTAATGCTGTTCATGTCAAGAGAGAAATCCCCTGCAGCGGAAAGCCTGCCCTCCAGATTATCCAGAAAGCCCGGAGTGATACTGCTGAAACCGGCCAGATCCAGATCGGAAAACCCTATTCTGCCGCTTACGGCTGCGGGTTGGGACAAAAAATTTGAATCCTCTATCTGCAGACGGAGAGGGGCCTCATTAAACCTGCCCCTGAAAAGTATACTGACACCTTTTTCGTACAACCGGCCTGTAGAAAAATGGCTGAGACCCAGATCCTCCACCCGGAGGGTAAAAGTATCTCCGGGAGAACTGAAACTTATCCGGCAGTCTTTCAGACGAAGACTGGCGACGTTAAAAAGCCAGGGATCTCCGGAATCTTCCTCGGGTTCATCGGCAGCAGGCCCATCATCCCCGGTTCCGACCGAAAGTCCCGCCAGCCGGAGCCGGCCGTCAGCATACTGCCGGATATCAATATTAACTCCGCTTAGAGAGAGATATTCAATGGTGAGCTGGCGGCGGAATAGATCCCTGAGGCTGATATCAATGTCAATATCCTGGTCATAGAGGACAACTTCACCGTCTTTACGGACCTCCATATCCTCGATGGTCATAAAACCGGTTAAGGGATTGATATGCAGCCAGCCGATCCGGGCGGAATCGGCGCCCCGGCTCTCAAGCCATTTGACTGCTCCGTAACGCAGGCCGTAAGTAAAAAACAGAGCAAGAAGAGCCAGGAGTAAAGAAAGAATCAGAAAGATTCTCAACCACCGTTTACCCCGTCTGGGGGAGAACTTGTCTTCAGGCATGGCAAAATCCTGTCAGTCTGTGCCAACCAGCGGCATTGAAATTTACCCGATAACCCATCTCTTCAAATTTTTCGGTGCTATAATACTTCAAGGTCTCCGGACTGACCGGGGATAAAAAAACGGAAGGATAATGGTTCTTATCCATAAGCAGTGAATAAAACAGGACATTGGCAACCTTCTCCTTGACCGGAGATAAATATTGACTTAAAAGGAGTGCTGTCATAATAAACAGTAAAATCCTTGAACTCTCTGCAGTCATTCAAGGATGAAGCCTAGTCAGGCGGTCTTATAACGGGACATCCGTTCTAGAGCCGATACTTAAATTTTACTATTCTGGCGATAATTAAGCAAAAAATTATGGAAAAACACGGATTCATTTTACAACGAGAAAGCAAGGTTGAAGAAGTAAATGGTATGGCCCGGATCTTTGAACACGAAAAAAGCGGAGCCCGCCTTCTCCATCTGGAAACCGATGACGACAACAAGGTCTTTTCCATATTTTTCCGGACCCCGCCGCCCGACAATACCGGGGTAGCCCATATCCTGGAGCACAGCCTTCTCTGCGGCTCCCGCAAGTTCCCTTCCAAGGAACCTTTTCTGGAACTGCTCAAGGGTTCACTCAACACCTTCCTGAATGCCATGACCTTTTCCGACAAAACCGGCTATCCCGTGGCCAGCCGTAATGAAAAGGACTTTTTCAACCTGATGGACGTCTATCTCGACGCAGTCTTTTATCCCAGAATCTACGACAAAAAAGAGATCTTCCTTCAGGAGGGCTGGCATTATGAGCTGAACAGCCCGGAAGACCAACTGACCTACAACGGCGTGGTCTACAATGAGATGAAGGGGGCTTTTTCTTCACCGGAACAGACCCTGTTCCGGAAGATCGAACATTCTCTTTTTCCGGACACCCCCTATGGCCTGGAATCAGGTGGCGACCCTGAGGAAATTCCCAAACTGACCTATGAGCAATTCATTGACTTTCACCGTGCCTACTACCATCCCTCCAACAGTTTTATATATCTATACGGAGACGGAGACTTGGACAGTCAGCTGGCCTTCCTGAATGAAAACTATCTGGCTGATTTTTCCAAAGCGGCGGAACCCCGGTCGTCGATCTCGCTCCAAAAGCCTTTTTCCAGCCGTAAAGAGATATCCGAGTCCTATCCGGTGAGCAGAGAGGAAAGTACGGAAGAAAAGACTTACCTGGCCCTTAGCTTCGTTACCACTGAAGTTACTGAAATTAAAACTATTTTCGGCCTTTCCATACTCATCCACATCCTCCTTCAGACTCCGGCCTCCCCTTTAAAAAAGGCCCTGCTGGAGGCGGAACTCGGCAAGGACATCCTGAGTTCTTTTGAAAGTGAAATAAGACAACCGATTTTTTCCGTCATAGTTAAAAACAGCGATCCCGGGAAAAAAGAACCTTTTTTACAGACTTTCAGGGACACCCTGGAAAAACTGGTCAGGGAAGGACTGGCCGAGGACCTGATAACCGCATCTCTAAACAACATTGAATTCAAGCTGCGGGAAGCGGACTTCAAATCCTTTCCCAAAGGACTGGTTTACAACATCCAGGCCCTGAGCAGCTGGCTCTATGACGGAGACCCCCTGACACCCCTGAGGTTTGAAACCTGGCTCGCCGAAATAAGAAGAGAATCCGCTCAAGGATATTTCGAAGACCTGATCCGCAGATACCTCCTGGACAACTCCCACTCCTCCCTGGTAACCCTGATCCCGGAACCGGGACTTATCAGCAGGAAAGAAAAGGAACTGGCAGACAGGCTGGCCGCCTACAAGGCCGGTTTAAGCGACGAGGAAATAAAGGAGGTGGTGGAAAATACCAGGAGGCTGCATGAACACCAGCAGGAAAAGGACAGCCCGGAAGAACTGGCAGCCGTCCCCCTGCTTTCCCTGGACGACATCGACCCCGAGGCGGAAAAGCTCCCCCTGGAAAAAAGAGCGGGCACCGACGGCCTCTCAGCGGAGACTATAACCCATCCCATGTTCACCAACAATATAGGGTACGTGAATCTCTACTTTGATATCAGCCATATCCCGCCGGAAGATATCCCCTGGCTGGGTCTGCTGGAAAACGTGCTGGGCCGTATAGATACTGCCAAACGCGACTACATGTCCCTGGCCAAATTGATAAACACCCACCTGGGAGGCCTTTTCTTTACTCCCCAGGGCTTCAGCAGGTATAAAGACCGCAGCTTTTTCTATCCCAAATTCACCTTATCCTCCAAGTCTCTTCTCAAAGAGACTGACAACATGGCCGCTATCATGGAAGAAATCATCCAGGAAAGCCGGTTCAGCAACAAGAGACGGATAAAGGAAATAATCCAGGAAGAACGCTCTCACATGGAAATGGAGATCATGGGAAGGGGCCATACCTTTGCCGTGCGGAGGCTGTCTTCCGCCATTACCCCTGCCGGCCGCTTCCAGGAACTGTTTGCCGGCATCTCATATTACCAGTTCATCAAGGACCTGGAAGAAAACTTCGAACAAAGGCAGGAAGAGATAAGCGCCAGGCTCCAGGAAATAAGCCGGCGGATTTTCGGCCAGAACAAGGTCCTGGTCTCCATCACCGCCCAGGACGACGACCTTGCCCATATAGAAGAGAAGATCGGCGGTATGCTGAAAAAACTGCCGGAGGTAAATGATGAACCGGTTGATTACAGCCCGGTATCCGCCCGGGTTAATGAGGGCTTCATCATACCGGGCCAGGTCCAGTACGTTGCAGCATCCTGCGATTTCCAGAAATCCGGTTTTTCCTATGACCACCGCATGCAGATCCTCCAGCAAATAGTGGGCACCGACTATCTCTGGAACAATATCAGGGTGCTGGGCGGGGCTTACGGGGCCGGGGCCCGCTTCCTCCACAACTCCACGGGCTACTTCACCTCTTTCCGCGATCCCAACCTGGAAAAAACCCTGGAGACCTTCGCCGGGACCCCGGACTATATAAAAAATTTTCAGCCGGATGAAAGGGAGATGCGCAAATACGTAATCGGCACGGTGAGCAACCTCGACTCTCCCCTGACTCCGTCCATGAAAGGCAAACAGGCAGCCGCCGATTATATCTGCCGGCTGAGTCAGGAAGAAATCCAGCGGGAACGAGACGAGATAATCGGCAGTTCAGCTGAAGATATCCGTTCCTTCGGCCCTCCCCTGGCCACAGCTCTGGAAGAAACCTCGAACTACTGTGTCATTGGCAGTGAGGCCGGGATAAGCAAAGCGGAGCACCTCTTTGACAGTATTTCCCAACTGCTGTAATCAGTGTTTCCGATCCCATTCCGGTTCAGGGCTTGGGGAGGCTACAGCTGCCAGCCCCAGTAATCAAGAAAACGGTCGAAGTACCAGATATTAGACTCTTCCCTGGCCCAGAACTTGAGGCTGGTGTAAAAGACCACCCCGGTCTTTTCAGGGGGGCCCAGTCTTTTGTCCTCTCCTATATGCCAATCAAAGGTCCACCAACTCATCAGCAGGCGTTCATATGGTTTCTTGCTCTCTTTCACATAACCTTTCCTGCACCCCTCTTCTTCAAAAAAAGAAGTATGCCCCCCGTTTAAGGGGATATTAAGCAGGTCTTCGGCCGGCAGCTGCCGGTAGGTCTCAACCCGGTATGCCTTTCTTATTTCTTCCGGATCTGCAACCGCTACATCCCTGACGCGATGAGTATCACGACGCAACCGGACAACAAGCCTCTCCTCCGAATTCTCCGGAGAGCTGCTGTAAACAATTCCGCCGGGAAGCACTTCTCCATACACCTTCTGCCCGTCTTTGTCCCAGTTATCAGGATAACTTCGCTTCGCCAGATGATTGGTGGGAACAAAAGCAAGATAACAACCGCAGGTATGTACAGTGGTTATCAGGACGGGACTGTCTTCCTCATCCAGGGTAATGTAGATTAAAAGCCCGCCGTTATCGCCGCAGGTTAAATGAAAAGAGACAATACTGCAGGGGACCTCAGGGAAGTGAATCCGGTAAATAAGATTGGTATAGTCATCGCTGCCGCTGGAAAAATGCTGCCTTCGGACATATACCGTGGGCAGGGAGGGATCTACATGGATCTCCTCCCTGTCCCCGCTGTACCCCGCAGAGGGAGTACCTATCCGGTTGTGGGGTTCGCCGCTCCCCTCTGCTACAAAGACAGGGGCAAAACGATGAAATGCCTCCCCGCGGTCAGCAGAAGGGACATAGGCGGTCACCCGGGACCGGAGGGCATCCCTTTCCGGCTTGACCGCGCAGGAGACAGGTCCTGACAGCAGGAAAACAGAAATGATCAGCAGAAGAAGTAAGTGCTGTCTGTTTCCCGTCAAATTGGCCATGACTGTCTTCTTCGCCAGCCCGGGTTAAGACCATTGGGGGAATTTCAGCTTCAGTGAGGCCTTATCCTCTTCTTCCTTGAGCTTAACATTCAGATTTACCTGACCGGTCCGCAGGCCCAGAGACAGGGGAAGTTCCCCTCCCCCTTCCTCAAAATGAAGTATGGAGCTGACCACACCCTTAACACGGTCAAAGAGTTCTTTTGAGGGAGGCGGGAGATATATTTTCTGTTCCGCATTCAAAACAGCCTTGAGCTGGCCGTTTCTCTTTTTCTTAAGCTTAAGGCTGTGCGCTTTTTCGGTTATCCCATACATGATGGCCAGGGCCAGATATTTAACCGCAGATTCTTCCGGCTCCTCTCCTTCCGTAATATCGGCGGCACTGTTGAGTTCCTCTTCATAGGAAGTATCAAGGTAACAGTCGCACATCTCCTGCAGTTTCAGATGCAGATTGGGATCTTTTATATCCATAATTCACTCCTCGCTCAATGTTGTTGCTTAATGATCTTCTCAAATCACAGGTTATAAGGTTTCAATTTAATTAAAATTGTAGTTATTCAGACCGGGGTTTGCAAACTTTTTCTTCAACAAAAATTCAGCCTTTTTTACCCGACAAACAAAGGAACAACCCTTCCCAGCAGGAAACAAAGCTGTTAGAAGATAATTAGGAGGAGTGCTTATGAAAAAGGGGATCTATCTTGCCAGAGATATCCTGTCTCCTGAACCGGACTACTATATACGTCAGACCTGCAGGGATGAAGAGCCGGGCTGCCTGCATCACCGCGAACTTTTCAGGCTCGGTAAAAATCCCGGCGATTATCTGGTTTATATAGAAGACAGGGGCTACTATGTCTGCGACACCCTGGTGGAAGCGGTTGCCCCTTATGCAGGAAAAGAGACGGAAGATATCCTTGAGGATCTCCTCTGGCCCTTTGTGCGTCGGGACATTCGCGTTAACCTTGGAAAGTTCGGAAACAGGAGAGGGAGCCTGAAAACCTCTGCCCTGACCCGGGAGGAACTGGCGACAATTGAAAAGGAGATCCACATCTTCGACCGCAGAAGGTTGCATTATTTCTGGTACGGGGCCATAGACCAGGGGCGCCTCTTTCAGATGCCGGCCAAATTATGCCGCAGGCTGCTGGGCATGTCCCGAGACCAGAAGGAACAGTATTTCCTTGAGCAGGAAAAGATCTTAGCTGTTGATGAAATAAAGGAATACATATACACAATCTTCAACCTCCAGCAGTACTTCCCTGAAACCATTTCCCGTATTATGCCCCAGGGGCTGGATCAGGAAAAGATGGACGACTGCTTCCTCAGGGAGATCTGCCGCCTCAACCAGGACAAAAGCTTCTGGCAGGGGATGGCGGTACCGGAGGGTCTTTCCCTTTATCTGGTCCGTTATGTGATTCTTTTTTTTGACTATGATTTCGGCAGCCCCCGGGCCCTTGACGATTATATCAGACAGTTCATAAACAGCCGCAGGCAGTTCCGTTTTCCGGAACGTAAGTCCGGAATAAACCTGGCCGAAGCAGGCGGTGTTTTTTCCGAATCCCCGGAAAAGCTAAAAAAGATGTCCAAAACCGAGCTGACCAGTCTCTTCCGCCGCAAAGCCAAAAATATGCATCCCGATGCCGGCGGAGAACACGGCGATTTCATAAAACTGGTCGAAGTTTATGAAAAGCTTCTGAAAACGAAAAAATAGAATCAGGGAGAAACTGCCGGCAAAACATCTTACTTCTCAACTTGACAGTTACGTAACTGTACTGTACATTATTGCCAATAACGAACCCTAACAAATACCGGAGCTATCAACCATGGACCAACAGCCAACAGCCAATAAAGATCTGCTGCAGATCGGGGAAATATCCCGCCGGGCCGGGGTTACCCCCAGGACGGTGCGCTACTATATGGAAGAAGGATTCATTAAACCTTCTGAGCGCAGCCCGGGCGGTTTCTATCTTTTTGCCCCGGAAACAGCGGATACGGTTTATTTTGTCCAGCAGTTAAAGGATCTGGGCATGAACCTGAGGGAAATCAAAACGCTTTTTGCAGCCAGAAAAGAGAAAAACACCGGCCACGAGGCCTATCAGGTCGTCCAGGACCACCTGGAACAGGAAAAGGTCCTGCTGGAAGAGAAAATCAGAGCCTGCCGGCAACTCCAAGAGGATATCGAGCAGGCAATAGAGCTGGTCTCCGGTTGTGACGGCTGCCGACAGAAGCCGGACCGCCGGAACTGTCTAAACTGCAGGGTGGTAAGCACCAGAAATAAACTACCAATGGCCTTTCAAGCCATTCTTTAGCCTGTTATTACACCCCTCTCTCGTTTTTTGCATAACCGCAAATTATCATAAAATGTCAAACCTTATCAGGAGGAGTAAGACATGAAAAAAATACTCGGCGTTTCCGGATCTCCTATAAAAAACAGCAACACAGACAGAGCCCTTGCCGCAGCCCTGGCTGCCACCGGACTGGAAACCGAATTTATAAAACTGAGCAGGTATAAAATGGAACCCTGCCGGGCCTGCCTGGGCTGCGTGAATACCAACGAATGCGTAATCGGGGATGACGGCAATATCCTTACCCAAAAGGCCAGGGAAGCTGACGGCCTGATTATCGCCGGCTACACTCCCTATTCCAGCCTCGATGCCCGGAGCAAGACCTTTATGGAAAGGCTCTACCCTCTCAGGCATCAGCACGGCTTAATGCAGGGCAAACCCGGGGCCGCCATCGTAACCTGCGCCGTTCCCCGGGATTCCCAGCATATGCCCCCCGCTTGCCAAAACGGAGTGGACAGTATCAGTTATTACATGATGGAAGAAGGCATGAATTTCCTGGGCGGGATGACGATCCAGGGCAATGTCCCCTGCATCCGCTGCGGCCACGGTGACCAGTGTGACATGTCCGGCCTGAAAATGATTCACGGCCTGGAGGCCACTGTGAAATCAGTGGGAGTCAACAGGGTCGAAGACCAGAAAGAGGCCATGAAGGCGGCCCGGGATCTGGGGAAAAAAATAGCCGGAGTTCTGGGATGACCGGAATCAGGAATAGGGCACGCCGATAAAGGCCGGGGGGATGGCGCTCATGATGATCACAGACGGTTCCGGCGGCCCCTGCCACCGGCAGTATGACGATGAGTAATAAACGATTATCCTAAGATTATTATTCATCTTAAAACCAGAATTCCGGATACTTCCTGGTCCCGGGGATATTATTGATTAAAAGGGCAACAAACAGCATGACCAGAGCCCCGGCTCCTGCCGGGAACAGAGCGTACAGGTAACCAAGATCATGAATCTTGTCACTGCCGGTCACGGCAATAAGGGCGGTAGCCCCTCCTGGTGGATGCAGAGTCTTGGTGGCATGCATGACTGCAATGGCTGTAGCTACAGCCACTGCCGAAGCCAGCCATTCCTCCCCTCCCAGCAGCTGATAACAGGCAACCCCGATCAGGGCGGAAAGGATGTGCCCTCCCAGAAGATTACGGGGCTGCGCCAGAGGGCTTTTTATTGCTCCGTAAATAAGCACGGCCGAGGCCCCGAATGAACCTATGAGCATGACCAGATCAGTTTTTGCCAGCATTTTGAAATTAGGCAGGGCAACAGCGGTTATTCCGACAAAAGCTCCCAGCCAGGACCAGAATATCTCTTTCAGGCTCACCCGGGGCGGACTCTGGCTGATTCCCCGCATTTTCATGAAATACTTCATATTAACACCGGAATGGGAAAAATTTTATCAAATCGGGCCGGGAAAGAAAGCCCACAAGACGTCCTTTGTCGTCAGTTACCGGCAGCTTGGCCACCCCCTTTTCCGCCATCAGGCCGGCGGCCTCGGAGAGGAGGGTTCCCGGACTTACGGTCACCGCCGGGCTGCTCATGATGTCGGCAGCGGTTTTCCCTTTCATGGACAGGGCTGCACAGCCTTTGGTCACCAGACATTCTGCCAGCAAAGCCATAATGGAATGATTCTTCCCCTCTCCCAGACCGGCAAAGAAATCCTCCCGGCTGATTACTCCGGCCACAGTATTATCACTGTTTATTACCGGCAGACCGGTAATATCATGCTCAGCCATTAGAGCAGCGACTTCATGGACCGGGGTCCCGGTATCAACCGAAATCACTTCTTCAGTCATTACCGCCTCTACCTTCAGCTTTTCCCTGATTCTCTTTTCTGCATGTTGAACAGCTAAAAGATAGAGTTCCCGGAAATCGTTAAGGGAAATATCCAGGTAGCCGGGAATAAGTTTCATGGCCTCATAGACGTCTTCATCAGAGAGCAGGTCTTTGGGGCTATAGAGATTCTCTTTTTTTCCTTTTCCTGAGCTTGTCAAATTAACCCCCCTTATTACAGAGACGAACGGCAATTAATCTCTTTCTTATAATATCGCTTCTGGGCGGACAGGCCTGTCCGCCGCTGTCAGACTCCGGTCTGTTAAATAACAGTCATCCAGGCAGCATCTTTTTTGGACACCCATTTTTTAATTATTATAATACGGCAGGGTAATAACTGTCCTTGATCCAGATCAATTTCACTTGCGATGCAAGTCAAACCCGGGACTGTCAGTTCAATCAATTTTATTGGCGAAATACTGCCCGGTTACCCTGAAGACCACCGGACTCAAAACCAGCAGGGCTATAAGGTTGGGCACTATCATCAAACCGTTCATCATATCTGAAAATGTCCAGACCAGATCCAGTTTAACCACCGCCCCTATAAAGATAAATGCTATATACAAAAGTCTGTAGGGAGTAATCCCTTTCAGGCCGAAAAGAAAGGCTATACAGACCTGGCCGTAGTAACACCAGGCCAGGATTGTGGAAAAGGCAAAGATAATAAGTCCGAAACCAACAACAAAATCGCCCAGACCGGGCATCCCCCGGTTAAATGCCATCTGGGAGAGCTCAGCTCCTGTTTCGCCGCTGTTCCAGACCCCGGTCATAATAATAAGGAGGGCGGTAAGAGTGCAGACGCAGATCGTATCAATAAAAGTCCCCAGCATACCGACCAATCCCTGGCGGACCGGATCAATGGTACGAGCCGCAGCATGGGCTATGGGGGCGCTGCCCAGTCCGGCCTCGTTGGAGAAAACTCCCCTGGCAATACCGAACCGCACCGCCTGGGCCAAAGCGGAACCGGCAAAACCGCCGGCCGCGGCTGTGCCGCTGAAGGCGTCAGTCAATATCATTTCCAGGGCGCCTCCCAGCTTATCCAGATTGGCCAAAATAATGACAACCGCCCCGGTTATATATACAGCCGCCATAAAAGGGACCAGCTTCTCGGTTACTTCCGCTATTCTTTTGATTCCCCCGATCACTACAATAAAGGTAAGAAAAGCCAGAACAATACCGGTAACCCAGAAGGGAACATCAAATGCCCTCTCCACCGCCCGGGCCACCGAGTTGGACTGGACCATATTGCCTATCCCTAAAGCGGCAACCGCGGCAAAAATGGCAAAAAGAAAGCCGAGCCATTTCCACTTCCGGCCCATGCCGTTCTTGATATAATACATGGGGCCGCCTACGAAGGAATAATCAGGGAGGATTTCCCGGTACTTGACTGCCAGAACCGCCTCGGCATATTTGGTAGCCATGCCGAAAAGGGCGGTAATCCACATCCAGAAAACCGCACCCGGCCCGCCCAGAAAGATGGCGGTGGCCACCCCGGCAATATTGCCGGTCCCGATAGTGGCTGACAAAGCAGTCATCAGGGCCTGAAAAGGAGTGATTTCCCCTTCCCCCTTCTGATCCTTCTTCTTGCGGCCCCGGCTCAGCATCTTAAAGGCGTAACCGATCCTGCGCAGGGTCTGCAGCCTGAGGCCTATGGTAAGATAGATGCCTGTCCCCAGCAACAGGACCAGCATGTAAGGTCCCCAGACAAAACTGCTTATTTTATCTACAACTGCCAGTAATAAGTCCATCCTGCCTCCTTAGTATCTACACCCTGAACCTTAAACCGCTTAATCCTGTTTATCGCTTATATCATCCAGCCAGCCGGCAAGGACCTCCACGATCTTGGCCGCCTGTTTGGGACTTGAGATGTTGAACTTGGTCTGGGGCCTGTATTCACCCTGGATCTTCCGATAACGGCGGATGATATACTTGTCTTCACCATAATCTTCTTTACGCTTGTCCCACTGTTTATAACGGAAAAGTACAGTTGCCCAGGCCCCTTTGGAAAGTACCGCCTTATCCAGCTCCTTAACAACAAGAATGCCGTCTTCCTCGTAATTTATGGTCAAATCTTCAACATCTGCGGCCATCTTTATCTCCTTTTAGAATTCAGAAATTCCGGTTTCCCGATTCAAAACTTTTTTCAGCTAATTTTTTTATGGTATTTTGTTTTTTTCTCAATTAGGATGTTCCATTTTTTAATTAAAAGAGGTACAGTTGAAACTTTTTCCAAGACAACCAGTATTCGGCATAACTAACAGAGATTGATATGAATAGCAATTCAATGTCTAAATATCCCCGCGAAGAATGCGGGGTCTGCGGCATATACGATCATCCGGATGCCGCCAAATTGACTTATTTCGGCTTATACGCCCTTCAGCACCGAGGACAGGAAAGCGCCGGGATAGTCGTTTCCGACGGCCAAAAAACAGCAGAACATAAGGGGATGGGGCTGGTTCCGGAAGTCTTCACGGAAAAAGATTTCGAGAAGCTGACCGGCCATCAGGCCTGCGGCCATGTCAGATACTCAACAACCGGAGCCTCAACCATAGTCAACGCCCAACCCTTTACAGCAGCACATCACGGCCAGACCTACGCCATTGCCCATAACGGCAACCTGGTCAACATCCGGGAACTGAGGGAAGAACTGGAGAAGGAAGGTTCCGTTTTCCAGTCAACCATGGACAGTGAAGTCCTTGTCCATCTGCTGGCCAGAGCCAACAAGCTCAACTTTGAAGACGCCCTGGCCCAGACCGTTTCCCGGATAAAAGGGGCCTACTCCATGCTGATCATGACCACTGATAAGCTGGTGGCGGTCAGAGACCCCAACGGATTCCGTCCCCTGTGCCTGGGACGCTTGAGAAACAACGGCGCTTACATAGTCGCCTCAGAGACCTGCGCCCTCGATCTGGTGGAGGCGGATTATATCCGGGATATCGAGCCGGGTGAAATCTTGATTATTGACAAAGATGGCCTTAAGTCTTCCCACCACGCCGAGCCCCAAAAAACCAGTCTCTGCATTTTTGAACATGTCTATTTTGCCAGACCGGACAGTGATATCTTCGGCATCAACGTCTATAACAGCCGTAAGCGGATGGGAGAAGCCCTTGCCCGGGAATGCTGCATTGATGCTGATTTTATTATGCCATTCCCCGACTCCGGTAATTACGCGGCCCTGGGTTACTCCCAGGCCTCGGGTATACCCCTGGAAATTGCCATGATCCGTAATCATTATGTGGGCAGGACTTTTATTCAACCCTCCCAGTCCATGCGGGATTTTTCCGTCCGGGTGAAATTAAACCCGGTACGCTGCCTTTTGAAAGACAAAAAAGTTATTATCATGGAGGATTCCATTATAAGGGGAACCACTGCCCGAAGCCGGGTAAGGTCCTTGAGAAATGCAGGAGTGAAAGAGGTTCATCTCCTGGTCAGCTGCCCTCCGACCCGCTATCCCTGCTATTACGGAATTGACTTTCCCTCACCGGATCAGCTCGTCGCTTCCTGTAAGACAGTGGAAGAGATAAGAGAATATCTGGAACTGGACACCCTGTACTATCTGAGCCTGGACGGCCTGGTGGAGGCCACGGGTGGAGGTTGGGACTCCTTCTGTCTGGCCTGCTTTAACAACAACTACCCGGTACCTCCTGACAGAGAATTCCACAAACTTTCCCTCTGCGGGTGTGGTTGACAGCCGGCCTTTTAAAAACTATACCAAAATCCGGGTCAATCAATGTCTATACCTTTAGCTCAGAAAGTAATAAAAACAGAAGCAGAAGGGATCAACTCCTTACTGGACCAGCTCGGCCCCGAGTTTGACAGGGCTGTAGAGTCCATTCTGGCCTGTCCCAACCGGGTCATTATCACCGGTATCGGCAAATCCGGCATTATAGGGCAGAAAATATCCGCAACCCTTAACAGCACCGGGACCTCTTCCTTCTTCCTCCACCCGGTTGAAGCCCTGCACGGAGATCTGGGCCTTGTGGATGCGAAAGACGTGATAATTGCCATTTCCTACAGCGGCGAGACCAGTGAGCTCATCCATCTCATGCCCACCCTACAGAAACGGGGGGTAAAAACCATCGTCCTGACCGGCAACACCCATTCCACTCTGGCCAATTATGCGGATATCGTTCTTTCTGCCGCCGTCCCCCGGGAAGCCTGCCCTCTGGGTCTGGCCCCCACTACCAGCACTACGGCCGCACTGGTCATGGGGGACGCCCTGGCTGTTGTCCTGCTGGACAGGAAAAACTTTGCAGCCAGCGATTTCCGCAGGAATCATCCGGGCGGCAGCCTGGGAGACAGACTGAAGGTACTGGTCAAAGAGGTTATGCTCCGCGGCGATAACATACCGGTTGTAAATGAAGCACAATCCTTCCGGGAGGCAGTTGACGTACTTAATGACAAAAATCTTGGAGCTGTAATCGTCAAATCCGAAGAAGACCGGATCAGCGGCATAATAACCGACGGTGATATCAGGAGACTGATGGTCAGCAGAGGAAAGCCTTTTGAGCTCAAGGCCGCAGATGTCATGACCAGGAATCCCCGGACAATCGATGAAGATCTCCTTGCCGCTGATGCCCTGAGCATTATGCAACGTCATGAAGTAACTGTTTTACCGGTCTGTAACAAGGACTCCCGGCTTACAGGCATCCTTCACCTTCACGACCTGTTGGGCAAGGGAGAGTTCCGCCTGCTGGTGTAACAAAAGTTTTAAGTTTAAGCCCGGAAGAATAAATGCAAAAAACAAAATCTCAAGTAAGACTTAAATATTGACAATTTTTTTTCAAAAGGTAAATTTTAGTATTTGTGTTTCCGATCTATAGAGATGAAAATACTTACGTAGAGCAAGATAATGACCATAAACAAAAAAGAACTAAGCCCTTCATTCAGTAGCGAAGTCGCCAAACTCCCCGGCGGGGAACATTTAAACAGGTGTTTCTCCTGTGGATCCTGCAGCGGGATCTGTCCGGTGAGCCAGGCGATCCCCGACTTCGACCCCAGAAAGATAATTCACATGATCCGCATGGGTTTGAAGGACCGGGTCTTAAAGTCCGATCTCCTTTGGTACTGTTCGAGCTGCCAGAACTGTGTCTTCGTTTGTCCCCAGGACGTGGGCTTTGCGGACATCATTTCCGCCCTGCACGAATATGCGCTCGACCAGGGAATAATAACCGAGCAGGATCTCCGTGATAAAGGAAAGGCAGCCTGGGTTGAACGTAATCTCTGCGTATCGTGCCTGACCTGTGTCAGAGTCTGCCCCTGGGAAATTCCTGAACTCGACAGTGAGGGAATTGCCGGAATCGACGCCAGAGAGTGCCGGGCCTGCGGAATCTGTGTCTATGAATGTCCGGCCCGGGCGATCAGACTTAATCAGTCCGAAGACGAGAAACTGATTGCAGCAGCCGGATAGGGTTTTGGATTTTAAGGACTAACAAAGTTATTGGAGATACAGATGGATTTCAGTCCGGATATACAAATTTTCTGTTGCCATTACACATCCCAGCAGGCGACAGCCGAAAGCCGGGAGGAACTTGAGCGGGACGGCATGCCGGCCGGAGTTACCATTAACAGGCTGGACTGCGGTGGGAAACTGCAGGTTGCCACTTTGCTCAAGGCCTTTGAAGAAGGTGCCGACGGTGTTATAGCCTGTGCCTGCCCTCCTGATAAATGCCACAATGTCAACGGCAGCAAAAGGGCGGCCAAAAGAACAGCCGCCGCCCGGAAAGCCCTGGAAGAGCTGGCGGTAGACCCTGAAAGGCTCGCAATGCATCATCTGGAACGGGGCTTTCATCCCGAATTTGTGGAAGCAGCCCAGGCAATGCACAAAAAAATCATGGAACTGGGACCAAGTCCATTCAAGGGAGAAAACAAATGATTATAGGTGATCGTAAACCCTTAGATGAAATACTGGAAATGGTCAAGGATGCCCAAAGAATCCTTGTCCTGGGCTGCCGGGGCTGTGTCACGGTATGCTCAACAGGCGGGGAACGCGAAGTGGAGATCCTCTCCTCCCTTCTGCGCCTCGGTTTCAAAAAGCAGGGACAGGAAGCGGAAGTCATCGAAGGTTCTCTGGTGCGCCAGTGCGACCGGGAATTTATAGAAAGCCTTGATGAATGGGAAGACAAATACGATGTAATTCTCTCCATGGCCTGCGGTGTCGGGGTAAACTTTATAGCCAACCTCAGGCCTGGAACTCCGGTATACCCTGCCATAAACACCACATTTTACGGAGGCTCCCCTGAGCAAGGGGTCTGGACAGAACAATGCGCCGGCTGCGGCAACTGCGTACTGCATCTGACCGGAGGGCTGTGCCCGGTGGCCCGCTGCGCCAAGAGCCTGATGAACGGCCCCTGCGGCGGATCTGTGAACGGCCGCTGCGAAATCCACCCTGATGTGGAATGTATCTGGCAGCTCATCTACGAAAGAATGGGCCGCATCGGCCAGCAGGAAGAAATGAAGCACATTGCCCCCATTCGGGACTGGAGCAGCTCCGGACACGGCGGTCCCCGCAAGAGGGTGCGGGAAGATCTCACCATGGGGTAATTTTTTAAGCAAGATCTTCCTTTATCGGAAAATCGCTGCAAGGAACAGCCCCTTTTATAGGGGCTGTTTTATTCCGTCGATATTACTCCGTAAGACAGCAGGTTGTCGACTACTTCCGCCAGGGGCAGACCGACCACGTTGGTATATGAGCCTTCTATTCTGCTGACCAGACAAGCCCCCTTCTCCTGGATACCGTAGCCACCGGCCTTGTCCAGAGACTCCCCGCTTCTTACATAGGCCCGGCACAACTCTTCCGTAAGTCCATGAAAACAGACTCTGGTCTGTACTGCCTTTACATGCTCCTGATGGTCCTTAAACCGGAAAATTCCGTAAGCGGTCCACACTTCATGACAGCGGCCTGCCAGACTGAGGAGCATCTCCACCGCCTCCTCCTCGTTTTGCGGCTTCCCCAGTATCTTTCCATCCCTGATTACCGCTGTATCTGCAGAAAGGATCCAGATTCCGGGATGTTCATGTCCCACCGCTTTTCCTTTTTTTACAGCAAGCCGCCTGACAAACTCTTCAGGAGATTCTTCAGGAATCGCCTCTTCGGTCACCATTGCGGGTTTAATGGTAAAATCAAGTCCCAGATCCCTAAGAAATCGGCGTCTTCTGGGTGAAGCGGAGGCAAGGATCAGTGGTTCGACAGTATAAAACATAGTATTTTCTCACTTTTTTTCCCGCGTTGAGGAGCCGGTGGATGATGCAGTCAATTCCCTTGCCATAAGGTATCAAGGTTCGGTCAAGGCCGCAAAATTTATTTATATATATCCACTCACCTTCAGGGCTTTGGCGTCTCTGCGGATAGTTTTTATTTTCTCAGGCAGCCGTCTATAGTTGCTGCCCCTCTCTGCTTTAAGCTGTTTAATGAATCCTTAACACTGAAAAAAACCGGCTTAAGTCTTCCCGGCACATCGAAACCGGGGCTGGCCAATTCTTCAGCAGAAAAAAGAGTGTAATCTATCTCCCGGGCGGTGGCACCGTGATACTTCCGCCGCAAATACTCCCGGGTCAACAAAGCAGCTTCGGGTTCCAGGAACAGGGCTCTCAGGACAGAAGTTTCCAGGGCTACCGGATTCCAGGATCCGGCGATTATGCCGCTCTGAAAGGGGTAGCCCCGGACAGGGCCGGTACCCTGCATGGCTGTAATTCCGTCCAGCATGGTAAAGGTATCCGGTATCACCTCCAGAATATCGGCCAGCATGGCCAGGAAACGGTCAACCTCCCTTCCCAGGCTCTGATGCAGCAGCCATTTACGCCAGGCCATCACCAAGCCGAAAAGATTTTTTACCGCCAGGGTCATGCCAAACTGGGCATGTGCCTTGGCCTTGGGCAAATTAACAATAAGATCGGTTTCAAAAGTCTCCCGGGCAAGGACCACCTTCTGCCCTCCTGCCAATTCAACCCCGGGACCGGCGGTAAGATTGACCGCTTTCACATCAAGCCCCTTGAGGGCCTCCAGAATACCGCAGTTGCTCATCACCTGACGGGCACTGCCAAAGGCCGGGGAATCGCTTACTGTCACCTTCAAGCCGCAATCCAGGAAAAAACGGGCGGCGGCAGCCACGAACTCGGGATGGGTGCAGGCCAGCCCCTGATGCCCCCGGGCCATCACCAGGTTGGGCTTGAGCAGTACTTTTGTGCCGGGGGCAGGGAGCCAGGAAAGGGAACTGCATATTCTCTCAAAGCATTTCCCTATTTCCTTCCGGTCATAATCCGGACAAGGGAGCATCCCCACTCTAACTGACTCTATCCGCATTAAATCAAAAGTTCCGGGTTCTGAATTCCATGTTTTGAAACAGGTTCAAGTCCATGAACTAAGAAGTATAATCGGCGGTTTTCCACCTCGCCGCATCAACCCTGCTCCCTGGCCCAGTTCAAAAGGCCGCCGGCCAGAAGAATCTCCCGATGCCTGGGGGAGACATCCAGTCCTGCCTTGACAGTTCTGCCGTCAATCTCGACCTGGATCACTCCGTCGCCGTCCTCCAGGGCCTTTCTGACCTGAGGGATAACGACCCTGCCGCCTTCCTTTATTACATCGTAATCCTCCGGATTCATAAAAGTCAGGGGCAGGATGCCGAAATTTATAAGATTAGCCTTGTGAATCCGGGCAAAACTCTTGACCAACTTGACCTCTACTCCCAGATAGCGGGGAGCCAGAGCGGCGTGTTCCCGGGAAGAACCCTGCCCGTAGTTTTCACCGCCTACCACCATGCCGGGGCCTGACTTTTGAGCCCTGTCCACAAAGCCTTCATCCAGGCAGTGGAAAACATACTCGCTGATAGCGGGGATATTGCTGCGTAGGGGCAGGATATGGGAACCGGCCGGCATTATATGGTCAGTGGTAATATTATCCCCGGTTTTCAAAAGCACGGTTCCTTCCCATGTTTCCGGCAGGGGGCTGAGGTCAGGAAAAGGGGCGATATTAGGACCGCGAATAATCTTAATTTCGGAAGTATCTTTTAGCGGCGGTTCAATGCGGGCATCCCCCGGCAGGTAGTGGTCAGGCAGAGTAAAGTCGGGGAAATCGCCGAGCTTGCGGGGATCGCAGATCCTGCCGGTAACTGCAGAAGCCACCGCTACTTCCGGACTGCAGAGATAGACCAGGTCATCTTTGGTGCCGCTTCGTCCCGGAAAGTTCCTGGGGAAAGTACGAAGTGAAATGGAATCCGTGGCCGGGGCCTGTCCCATGCCGATGCAGCCCAGGCAGCCGGCCTGATGGATCCTGGCCCCGGCCTGGATCAGGGTCAGCATATCACCCTGTTTGTCCAGATTAACCAGAACCTGGCGGCTCCCGGGATTGATCTCAAAGCTCACATTCCTGTCTAACTCCCGGGTCTCCAGGGTCTTGGCAACCACCATCAGATCACGCAGGGACGAGTTGGAACAGGAGCCCACCAGCACCTGGGAAACCGGCTTGCCTTCCACCTCACTTACCTTGACTACATTATCAGGAGAAGAAGGGCAGGCTATCAGGGGTTCCAGGGAAGACAGATCCACTTCCATGGTCTCATCATAAGAAGCATCCGGGTCAGCAGCTATCTCCTGCCAGCCTTCAGCCCTGCCCTGACTTTCCAGGAACTCCCTGGTGTTTTCATCAGAAGGGAATACCGAAGTAGTTGCTCCCAGTTCCGCCCCGAAATTGGTAATGACCGCCCGGTCAGTTACAGACAAATCCTTTACCCCCGGACCGAAGTATTCCATGATATAGCCCACGCCACCTTTCACAGTCAGGCGCCGCAGAATTTCCAGCAGAACATCTCGGGCTGAAACCCAGGGACTAAGTCTGCCGGTAAGCTTTATTCCGTAAATCCTGGGCATAATCATGTAAAAAGGCTTACCTGCCATGGCCATGGCCACATCAAGGCCTCCGGCACCGATGGCCAGCATCCCCAATCCGCCGCCGGTCGGGGTATGACTGTCTGAACCCAGCAGGGTCTTACCGGGCAAACCGAAACGCTCCAAATTAATCTGATGGGAAATACCATTGCCGGGCGGAGAAAAATAGAGACCGTATTTCCGGGCTACTGACTGTAAAAAACGGTGGTCATCGGCGTTCCTGAAATCGGATTGAACAAGATTATGATCGACATAGCAGACTGAGATTTCAGTTTTGACCCTCGGTATACCGATGGCCTCAAACTCAAGATAGGCCATGGTGCCGGTGGCGTCCTGGGTCAAGGTCTGATCTATACGGAGGCCTATCTCTTCACCTTTAACAAGATCACCCTCAACGAGATGTGACTCTATTATTTTCTCTGCAACTGTCTTTCCCATTTTTCCTACCTCTGAATTTGATGAATTCTGTTCCTTATCTGATGGTTATATGCGCCAAGCGGGACATTAAAGCCCCGGCTCCCGCCCGTGGACCTGTTCCTTACGATATTTTTGCAATTTTGTTGACCTATAGCCAATCTTACTTATAATCCTGCCTAAAATATTACGCCTCCTCTTATTTTGCTATCATTTTTTTGACGAGCGGAATCCAAAAACTGTCAAAAAAATGGCTCCCTTGGATTAGAATCACATAGTAAGCAGCCGTTCATAATAATACCAGAATGGACGGACGAAAACCCTTGGGATAAATGGTCCACAGTTGGACAAAAACCCTCTGTTAAGACCTTCTGCTAAAGATGGCACAATATTTGCTAAAATACATGTTAAATTAAAAATTTTTTTTTCCTGATCCTCCGAATGAGGGGATATACATACAACAGCAGAACAAAAGGGAAACGACCATGGCCGAACAGGAAACCGGACAAACTGAAAACACGGAAGAATCGAAAAAAAAATCCCGATTAATCCCTCTTATAGTGACCGGACTTATTCTTATCTTAATAGCCGGTGGAGGTTTCTTCGCCTATACCCAGCTTTTGTCTTCTCCTCCGGAAAAGGAAAAAAAGCAACAAAGCACGGAGGATGACGGCCTTGAACCGGTGGGAAAGATGTTTGCCCTTGAGCCTTTTGTGGTCAACCTCGCCGATCCCCAGGGCGACCGTTACCTGAAAATAAAAATAAACATGGAATTAAAAGACCCCAAGGCGGTGGAAAGGGCCAAACAACTATCCCCCAAACTCAGGGATATAGTCATTATGATGATAAGCAGCCTGGCATTTGAAGAGGTTATGACCTCCGAAGGCAAGCTGAGAATAAGAGAAGAACTTCGCACCCGTTTCAACCGGGTGCTCAAGCCCTATAAAGTAGAGCATATATATTTCAGCGAGTTCGTTATTCAATAAGGAATAACCAGCAATCTGTATTCAGTGGTCAGCGATCAATCAGTTTCTTATAAATCAACAGATAATGACTTACAGTTGACCGCTGATACCCCAAACCTAAAATCCCAAACCTGAACAAATGGAACAGATTCTCAGCCAGGACGAGGTTGATGCCCTGTTAAAAGGGATCTCCGGAGGAGAGATAGAAGAGCCGGAAGAGGAAGTCGAGGAGGAAGGAAAGGAGTATAAACCTTACGACTTTACCCGGCAGGAGCGCATTGCTCCCGTCAAGATGCCCGCTCTTGACGTTATCAATGATTCCTTTCTCCGGGCCATCAGGTCTTCCCTGTCCGGTCTGCTGCGTCAGATCCTGGACATAACCGCAGCCCCCATGGAACTGGAAAGATTCGGGGCCTTTGTCCGTACCCTGCCGGTTCCCAGCAGCCTGCAGATCTTCAAGATGGACCCGTTCCGGGGACAGGCCATGTGCATCGTCGAACCCAAACTGGTCTTCACCTTTGTTGAAAATTTCCTGGGAGGAAGCGGCAGAAGGACGGCCCGTATAGAAGGTCGTGATTTTACCAGCATAGAACAGCGGCTTATCCAAAGAGTGGTAAACCTCCTGCTCGCAGACCTGGAGAAGGCCTGGAATAATCTTCAACCCGTTACAGTCCAGTTTGTCCGCAGCGAGATAAATCCCCAGTTCGCCAAAATATGCGAGCCGGAAGATGTGGTCATTATCAACCGCTACGATATTGACATGGATCAGGCCTCCGGAAGCATAACCACCTGCATTCCCCTCAACAACCTGGAATCGGTGAAACAAAAGCTAATGACCTCTGTTCAGCGGGAACAGAGTGAAGAAGATATAAGGCTGCAACAGACAATAAAGGAGAATGTCCGAAATCTTCCCCTGGAAATCAAAGTTGAGTTAGGCAAATCAACTCTGTCCATCGGCAATATACTCAATCTTACTGAAGGTGACATAATTCAGCTGGATAAGAGGCAGGATGAAAACCTGCCTGTCTATCTTGAGAATCGTAAAAAATTCACAGGCACTCCGGGTAATTACCGGGGCAACAAAGCAATCAGGATTCAGCACAAGATACTTGACCCCAACAAGGAATAATAGTCTCTGGCAACAACCTGGAATAAATAACATAAAGAGGTGGCGTATATGGCTGACGAACCTTTGGACAACGAATCATTGGATGATGCCTGGGCGGAAGCGTTGGCAGAAGCCAATCCAGAACAGTACGGCGATAATGACCAACAGGATCAGGAGGTAAGCAGCGACGAAGACAGTAGTAAAAAAAGCGATGACCAGAGCAAGACCGCCGATTTCGAAGAATTCCCCAAGAAATCACAGGCAATGGAGGAAAAAGCCAGCAACCTGGACTTTCTTCTGGATATTCCCCTTGAGGTGACTGTGGAACTGGGAAGGACCAACATGATTGTAGACAAGGTTCTGCAACTCAACCAGGGTTCCATAATTGAACTGAGCAAAGAAGCCGGAGACACCGTTGATATCTACATCAACAACAAGATACTGGGAAAAGGCGAAGTGATTGTTGTCAACGAACGTTTCGGCATCAGGATAACCGAAATAATCAGCCAGGCCGACCGGGTCAAAACCCTTGGCCATGAATAAGGGACAACGGAAAGCGGGAAGTTCGGATCAATCAACAGCGGACAGGGAAAATATAATGACGAATAATTTTCACAGAATGTTAGCCGGACCAGCCTTCGTCTTACTGCTTATGCCTGTCTGCTCATGGGCCGACAGCAACGGAGCCCCGGGGGCCACCGGGTCAATGGCTCCGGCCGTTTCTTTTCTGAAAGTAATGGGTGCTTTTGCCCTGATACTCGGTTTAATGGCCCTGCTCTTTATCTGGTTCAAAAAGATGGGCTGGAGCCGAACCACCCTGAAACAGGGATCATTGCTCCAGGTTCTTGATTCCAGAATGATTACCCCTAAAAAATCTCTTATCGCCGTTCAGGTAGGTGGGGATGAAATCCTTATCTTAGGGGTCAGCGAAAATAATATAACCTTACTCAGCCGGCTTGAGCACACAAACCATGATGAGATCAGCAGCGGCCTGGACAGGCAGGTAGAGGCCGGTGGATTTGCCTCCTTTTTAAAAAACGTTTCCCAGAAAGCTGAAACGAGAAGAGATTAATGAAAGGCATTATCAGATACAGAAAGATAATTCCTTACGCAGCTAACTCCCTGTTCTTTATCCTTCTGCTGTGGCCTGGAATCGCGGAGGCTGTAACACTTCCTACCCTGGAGGTCGGTCTCGAGGAAACGGATGATCCCGGACAGCTCGCGGTGCTGATTCAGATCCTGCTCCTGTTCACCGTTCTGTCCGTTGCTCCGGCGATTCTCCTCATGACCACCTGTTTTACCAGACTGGTTGTAGTCTTTTCATTCCTGAAACATGCCATGGGCACCCAGCAGATGCCGCCTCCCCAGGTTCTGATCGGGCTGTCACTGTTTTTGACTCTGTTTATCATGACCCCGGTATTTAAAAATATCAATGAGAACGCGGTCCAGCCTTATCTCTCTGAAGATATAGGCCTGCAGGCCGCTTATAACAGCGGAATTAAGCCGCTCAGAAACTTCATGTTCAAACAGACCAGAGAAAAAGATCTGGCCCTGTTTCTTTCCATCACTGATTCCCCCAAACCAAAAAACAAGCAGGAGGTAGCCACCACTATTCTTATGCCGGCCTTTTTGATCAGTGAACTGAAGACCGCCTTCCAGATCGGCTTCGTCCTTTTCATACCCTTTCTGATCATAGACATGATAGTGGCCAGTGTCCTGCTCTCCATGGGTATGATGATGCTGCCGCCGGTTATGGTTTCCCTGCCCTTTAAGCTACTCCTTTTTGTTCTGGTTGACGGCTGGTATCTCATTGTAGGTTCGCTGGTAAAAAGCTTCGGAGTTTAATCATGAGTCCAATGCAGGTTGTAAGTTTAGGACAGGATGCGGTAATGGTCACTCTTATGGTGGCGGCTCCTCTTTTGGGGACAGGTATGGCAGTGGGCCTGATAGTCGCCCTTTTTATGGCCACCACCCAGATCCAGGAAATGACCCTGACCTTTGTTCCCAAAATAATATCCGTCCTGATTGCCCTTATTGTTTTCGGATCCTGGATGCTTATTAAGCTGGTAGACTACACCCGCAATCTTTTTGAAAGCATTCCCACGCTGGTTGGATAGGTCCGGGGTTCAGGACTCCGGTGGCAAAGATTAAATCAAATATCATAATGCTGCCCAAATATTTGCTCGAATCCGGACTCCTTAATTCATAATTCAAAAATGGTTGATGTCGATCTCTTAAACTGGACTACAAGTCAACTTCTTGTACTTCTCATGATTATGATCCGCACCGGGCCTCTCATCTTTCTGATGCCGGTTATAGGGTCCCGGTCTGTCCCCGGTCAGATCAAAATGCTGGCCACAGTTATAACCGCCCTGGCCCTGACCAGTGTGGTTCAGATAGATCCCGGCCTGATGCCGGAAACGACCGCAGGCTTTGTTTTTTTTATTCTGCCGGAAATCTGCCTGACCTTCATTATTGCCCTGTTCAGCCGCTTTATCTTCGCAGCCACCCAGTTAGCCGGCCAGATGGTGGGGGTCCAGATGGGAATGGGTATGGCGGGGGTCATGGATCCCCAGTACGGGATTCAAGTCCCGGTAGTTGGCCAGCTCTGGAATCTGATCGCCGTTCTACTTTTCCTGAGTGTAAACGGCCATCACATTTTCTTCCATGCCCTGGCCGAGAGCTTCCAGTGGGTAGCTCCGGGCACCATCCATTTGGACCGTCCCGTGTTCGAAGGCGTTATCCAGGGGGCGGGCCATATGTTTATCCTGACTGTCAAAATCATGGCACCAGCCTCAGCCGCAGTCTTTTTCACCCACGTGGCCATGGGAATTATAGCCAAAACCGTGCCCCAGGTTCCCATACTGATAGTGGGGATGCCTCTTAATATTGCGGTGGGATTAATCTTTATAGGCCTTTCCATGGCCTATTTCATGCCTCTGATGATAGAGCAGTTCGATATGCTGAACCGTCTGATACCCAAGCTGATGATGGGTCTGGGAGGACAGTAAAAAATGGCTGAAGAACAAAGCGGGCAGGAAAAAACCGAAGAACCTACTGAAAAACGGTTAAAAGAGGGTAGAGAAAAAGGGGATGTGGCCAAGAGCACAGAGGTGCCGTCCGCCCTTATTCTCATCCTGGCCCTGCTTGTACTCTATCTGATGAGGGGATACTTCTATACTAAGCTCCTCGACGTGTTCCGGCTCTATCTCCCCCACCTCCACACCATAGAGATCACCAGTGAAAACATGATAGCCCAGCTCAGGCAGGGAATAACCCTGATGGCCCTGATCCTCGGACCACTGATGGCAATTGTTCTTGTGGCCGGACTGGCAGGCAATTTCGGCCAGATAGGCTTTCTCTTCACCACAGAGAAAATGGTACCCAAGTATGAAAAAATTGACCCCATAAAAGGACTGGGCCGGTTATTCTCCATACAGACCCTGGCCACGGGCCTGAAATCAATTTCCAAAATCATTATCGTGGGCCTGGTGGCTTATCTGGAAATCAGTAAATATCTGCCGGAAACCCTTCCCTTGATGGATAAGGAAGTTTTTCCCATTTTTGCCTTTTATACCAAAGTATCTTTCTGGATCTTTCTTAAATCAGCCATCATTATAGCGGTGCTTGCCGCCGCGGATTATGCCTTCCAACGCTGGCAGTTCCAGGAAAAGATGAAAATGACAAAGCAGGAGGTGGATGAGGAGGCCAAATCCACGGAGGGTGATCCCCAGGTTAAGGGAAAAATCCGTTCCATTCAGCAGGAAATGGCCCGCAAACGAATGATGGCGGAAGTCCCGGAAGCGGACGTGGTGATAACCAATCCTACCCGGCTGGCTGTAGCCCTGCGTTACGACTCCGAGACCATGACCTCTCCGACTGTTACCGCCAAGGGTTCGGGATTGATCGCCAAACGCATAAAGGATATCGCCCGGGAAAACGATATCCCGCTGATGGAGGATAAGCCCTTGGCCCAGGCTCTTTACAAAGAGGTGGAAATCGACAGTCAGATCCCTGAAAACCTTTTCCAGGCCGTAGCTGAAATTCTGGCCTATGTCTATAACCTGAAACAGAAAAGGGCGTGAGATTTAAGGTTACAATAAAGAATATATGATTGAAAATCCGGGCGAGGACTCAACTTTTTATTGGAACATCTGTGGCAATGTCAAAACCGGCATTGCTGGCATAATAATTGCTGAGCATCCTTGGTAATGAATTACATCACCCGGAAAATTCCCGGGAAATATGATACTCAGAGGAAAAAGCCGGAACGGTGAATTGACACCTCGTCAAAAAAATGGACAAACCGGGAGATGCTTAATCTTGAATCACAGTAACCTTCATCCATATGGCTGAGCAGGCAAGTATTATCAACATAAAAGGCTTCCAGGTGGACACTTCCAGCCTGATCATGGCTACCGGGGTCGTGGCTATCCTGATGATCATGATCCTGCCCCTGCCCACCCTGATCCTGGACCTGCTTCTGTCTATGGGCATTACCATCGGCATAGTGATCCTGCTGATGTCCATGTACAACACAGACCCCCTGGACTTTTCCTCTTTTCCTTCTCTGCTTCTGATCACGACTCTTTACCGTTTATCACTCAACATCGCCTCAACCAGGCTCATTCTGCTTCACGGCCACGAAGGCGAGGACTCGGTGGGCAGGGTTATACAATCCTTCGGCAGTTTTGTGGTAGGGGGAAGCTTTGCAGTGGGGCTGATCATCTTCCTTATCATGGTACTCATCAACTTCATTGTTATTACCAAAGGATCCGGCCGGATTGCCGAAGTTTCCGCCCGATTCATCCTGGATGCCATGCCCGGCAAACAGATGGCTATTGATGCCGATCTTAATGCCGGCCTGATAGACGAAGATACCGCCAGGGCCAGAAGGAATGAGATCTCCCGGCAGTCCGAATTCTACGGAGCCATGGATGGTGCCTCCAAGTTCGTCCGCGGTGAAGCTGTTGCCAGTCTGGTGATCATGGGAATCAATATCCTGGGTGGCCTGGCAATCGGGGTCTGGCTCCGGGAAATGAGTCTGATGGAAGCAGCCCATACCTTTACCCTGCTGACCATAGGTGACGGCCTGGTATCTCAGATTCCGGCCCTGATCATCTCTACTTCAGCCGGTATCATTGTCAGCCGGGCCGCCTCAGACACCAGCATGGGCAGGGAACTGGCCAAACAGTTCAGCAGACAGCCCCAGGCCCTGGCAGTGGCTTCAGTTATTATCTTCTGCTTCGGCATCATTCCGGGGCTTCCTCATATCCCCTTTATGTCCCTGGGATTGATTCTGGGCTTTCTGGCCTATATGATTTTTCAGCAGCAGAAAACAACCCGGGAAACCGAAGAAGCGGAAGCTGCCGCTGCCGCTGAAGCAGAGATGGGCCCGCCGGAAGGTGCACCTGAAACTGTGGAGTCCTACCTGCCGCTTGACACCCTGGAACTGGAAGTAGGTTACGGCCTCATCCCCCTGGTGGACGAAAACCAGGAGGGCGACCTTCTGGAGCGCATCCGGGGAATACGCCGGCAGTTTGCTACCGAAATGGGCCTTATAATTCCCCCCCTCCACGTCCGGGATAACCTGCAGCTTAAGCCGGATGAGTACGTCCTGCTTCTCAAAGGGGTAAAGATTGCCCGTAATGAGGTGATGAGCGGCTACCTGCTGGCCATGGCCGCCGGCGAACCCAAGAGTAAAATTGAAGGAATTGAGACTGTGGAGCCTGCCTTCCAGCTACCTGCCCTGTGGATAAAACCGGAGAAGAAAGAAGAGGCCCAGCTTGCCGGGTATACTGTGGTGGACGTATCCACGGTAATCGCCACCCATCTCACCGAAGTGCTCCGGGATCAGGCGGATGATCTCCTGGGAAGACAGGACACCCAAAAACTTCTGGACCGTCTGGCTCAAAGCCATCCCAAAGTGGTAGAAGAGCTGGTGCCCAACCTCCTGCCCCTGGGCAATATCCAGAAGGTACTGCAAAATCTCCTCCGGGAAAGGGTATCAATCCGCGACATGCTCAGTATATGCGAAACCCTGGCTGACTTTGCCCCCATGACCAAGGACCCGGAAATACTGACCGAATATGTCCGCCAGAAGCTGGCCAGGTCCATTATCAGCAACTATACCGACGAAAGGGGGACGGTATCGATCATGACCCTGTCCAGCCAGATTGAAGACACCATAAGAGAATCCATCAAGAGCAGTGATCAGGGCTCCTTTCTTGCTTTAGGCCCGGAGGTGGCCCAGAAGCTTATAAATGCCATCCAGAAACAGGCGGAAAAAGTGTCGAACAAGGGGTATAACCCCATTATAGTCTGTAATCCGGTGATCAGGCGCCATCTCCGTCATCTGATCGAACGGTTTTTGCCCCATGTCGTGATTCTGTCTCACAATGAACTTACCAATGATATCAAGATAGAATCACTGGGCACCATTGATCTTGCTTAGGCTATCAGCTGATGCCGGGATCTTGAGTTTTATGTTCCAAGCTCGCGGGACTATCTTTATAAGATTAACAGCACCAATATAATAAATCACGTGAACGTATCCGATAAAAATCTGAAAACCTGAACACCTAAATACCTGAAAAAGACCATGCACTTAAAAAAATTTGAAGCATCCAACACCAAAGAGGCCCTGGTTTTAGTAAAAGAAGAATTCGGGGAAAATGCGGTTATCCTGAGCACCAAAACTCTTGACGCTGGTACAGATCAGCAGCGCATACAGGTAATGGCTGCCCTGGATTCCGACCTGGAAGCCGCAGCCTCATCGGGGCAGGATCCTTCTCCGCAGAAAATGCAGCATTCCCCATCCAGCAACAGTAACACCCGTCCATCACGCCCTGCGGGAAAATCCGGGACACAGGCCCCGCGACATACAGGATCGACAGCTAAGCCCCAGGTGCGACAGTCCCGGCATTACTCCCCACCCGAAGCGCAGACAAAAGCTGCCTCCAAATCAGTTTCTTCCGTGAACAGAGGTAAGAATACAAATGCAGAACCATCTCCTTCCTCACCGGAGAAAAAACCGACACCCGAAGAGATAACCCGCTGGCGCGATGAGTTGATCTCCCGGGTGCAGACCTCTACTTTACAGGTTGACAGTTCAGGCTATCCGGTTATTCTGTCTCTTATAGGGCCAACCGGGTCAGGGAAAACAACCACCGCCGCCAAACTGGCCGCTTGGTACGGCCTGAAAGAAGGTTACAAGGTAGCCCTGCTTTCCATGGACTGCTACCGGATAGGTGCTACGGATCAGCTGAGGACTTATGCCCGGATAATGAGGATGCCCTGTGAGGTTGCCATGCACAAAGCAGATCTGACCAGACTGATTACAAAATATCAACATTATGATATAATAATAATTGATACGGCAGGAAAAAGTCCATATGATCACAGCCATATAGAGGAATTGGAGGACTGGTTCTCCACAGTCCCGGGACTCAGACCTTATCTGGTTTTAAGTGCCACCACCAAAAAGGAAGACCTGAAACACGCCCTGGAGATATACTCCTGTCTCGGCAACGCCGGCCTGATTTTGAGCAAACTGGATGAAACCCGAAGTTATGCCAAACTTTGCCAGCAGGTTGCATCATCCGACCTCCCGGTCTCCTATCTGACCACAGGACAAAAGGTTCCGGAAGACTTTGTCCCGGCCTCCAGGTCTGTGATCGAAGGCTTATTCAAAAAAGGCTGGCCTGCTGTCCAGTCTGCCAGGGACAATCTGGCGGGCGTAGTACACTGATAAACCCTAACCCCTGAACTCTGAACTCAAAATCCAATGAATCAAGCAGAGACCCTGGAAAAAATAATGGCGGAGACCGGACAGAAAAATAATCAGAAATTACAGAATTCCCCCACTCACCAGCCCAGAGTGATAAGTGTCACCAGCGGCAAGGGGGGAGTTGGAAAAACCAACATAGTCACCAATCTGGGCTACTGTCTTGCCAACATGGGCAAAGAAGTGCTGATTCTTGATGCAGATCTGAATCTGGCCAATGTTGATGTCCTGCTGGGTCTATATCCTAAATACAATCTCCACCATGTTTTTCTGGGTGAAAAAAGACTTGATGAAATTCTGCTGGAAGGTCCGGGAGGTATAAAAATATTGCCGGCCTCCTCCGGAATCATGGAAATGGGCAACTTGAATGAAGAACAAAAGATGTTCTTCCTTTCCGAGATTACCGAACTGGGCGGAAAGCTGGACTTTCTTCTGATTGATACAGCCGCAGGTTAAAACAGTAATGTTATCTACTTTACCCTGGCCGCCAGGGAGCGGATAATCATCCTGACTCCGGAACCAACCTCCCTGACCGATGCCTATGCCATGATAAAGGTTTTATCCTCGAACCACGAGATAAAAAGGTTCCGTATTCTGGTCAACTCGGTGTCCTCCAAAAAGGAGGCTTTGATGGTCTACCAGCAGCTGACCAAAGTTGCCGACCGTTTCCTGGGAACAATCTCTCTGGACTATCTGGGCCATCTTCCCAGGGATTCACAACTGACCCAGGCGGTTCGTTCCCAGCAGCTGGTTACTGCCACAAAACCTGAAGCGCCGGTAAGTTCAATGTATTCCGAACTGGCCGGAAAAATAGTTAAGGAGAAAGCCGATTCCCGGATCGACGGTAATATTCAGTTCTTCTGGCATGATATTTTGGGAATTTAACAGACTGTAACGGTTTAATGTTTTAATTACTCAGGCTAAACCGCTAAACAATTGAACAGCTGCCACCTGTTCACTCAGAACTTTCATATAAATTCTTGCAAGAAAACCGGAAGCAGAGCTCAGTTACCATGAAAGACTACCTGCAGGCCTATCGCGACCAATCACCTCCTGAAATCAACCGGAATGAACTTATACTCAAGTACACTCCGATGATAAAATATATTGCTCAGCGCCTGATTTCCCGGCTCCCTCCCCAGGTGTCCATCGATGACTTGATCAGCAGTGGCATTATAGGACTCATTACCGCCCTGGAAAAATTTGATGCCAGTAAAAACGTCCAGTTCAAAACTTATGCCGAATTCAGGATCAAGGGGGCAATGCTTGATGAACTAAGGGCCCTGGACTGGGTACCACGGTCAATCAGGAGAAAAATCACAGACCTTGAAAAGACCTACTCAGCTTTAGAGAAAAGACTCGGCAGACCCGCAAAGGACGAAGAAGTCGCTGAAGAACTGAACATTTCACTGGATGACTTTTACAAAATGCTGAATGAAACCAAATCGGTGACTTTTATTGATCTGGATTTATTACAGCATAAAACAACAAACTCAGCCGGCAACGGCGACTTAACGGAAGATCTTCTCAGCACCTCCAACGACCCTTTTTCCAATATAGCCCTGGCCCAGATCCGTGACCTCCTTGCTCAGGCCATCGAACAACTGCCGGAAAAGGAAAGGCTTACAGTTTCTCTTTATTATCACGAACAATTGACCATGAAAGAGATAGGTGATGTGCTGGGCTATACTGAGTCACGCATCTCCCAGATGCACAGCAAGGCGATGCTCCGACTGCGGAGCCGATTGAAAAAAGCCTTGGCATAAATAGTTAATTATTTTAAAATAGTTTTTTCCTAATTCCAAATACGAATGCAGGTTGGACTCCATTGGTAATGAATTAGAAAACAAGAATTATAAATAAGGATTTCTCTATATTAAATATTAATATAACTTCAGCTAATTTCTGTACCAGCAGTCCCAGATTAGCAATTAATCCATCACTGATAGTGCTGCAGAGGTTGAGCATCAATCACTATACATGTTAATACCCGGATAGTACTGACTTAGCAGCTGAACAATACCTGCTTGGAATACTGATGGGTCAGGTCCTGAATAAAAGAGGGAGGAGATATGGCAGCTGATCCCAACATGAAAATACTTATAGTAGACGATTTTTCCACTATGCGGCGAATTGTCAAAAATATTCTTACCCAGTTGGGTTTCAAAAATATTGTCGAAGCTGATGACGGGACAACCGCCCTGGAAGTGATTAAATCCGAAAAAATAGATCTGGTTATCTCTGACTGGAATATGCCCAAAATGACCGGTCTCGATCTCCTCAAAAAAGTCAGAGAGAATACGGAAACAGCGGATCTGCCTTTTATTATGGTTACAGCAGAAGCCCAGCAGGACAATATTGTTCTGGCAGTAAAGGCCAAAGTCAGTCAGTATATTGTTAAACCTTTCACTGCCGAGACCCTCGGTGATAAGATCAACAAAATCTTCGGCAAATAATGTGTCCAAAAGATAGCAGGAATGACGGCAGTAACAAAGACGACCTGTTTCCGGAGGAATTTGAAGATGATTTAACCGAAGACTGGGAATCAGCCTTTCAGACTGACGACTTTACGCTCTCCCCCGACGGAAATGCAGAAGACTTCTTCACACCCGACAATGAAGGGGCAGAGGCTGCCGACTACAGCTCTCTGATGGAAGATGAGCCCAAAGAGGGAACCGCCCCGACTCCTGAGGCGGA
>JBKHJR010000077.1:0-11216 GCA_046537975.1 Desulfurivibrionaceae bacterium | reverse complement strand
GTATAAAGTGGACAATACAATAACACTGATCGGGGCGCTTAGAGTAACAAAACGAAACGCCATGGTATGGCGCAAAAACATGCTTGCCAGTTTAATCGGCAACCTGGGTCAGCCGTTTCTCTTCCTTCTGGCCCTGGGCTACGGTCTGGGAAGGACAATAACCGAAATAGAGGGTCACAGCTACCTGCAGTTTATCGCGCCAGGCCTGGCCGCCTCGGCCGTGATGTACAGCGCCGGATTTGAGGCCACCTACGGCTCATACACCAGGCTGGCCACTCAGAGCACTTTCATCGGGATCATGATGAGCCCTGTTTCCACAGCAGAGCTGGCAGTGGGAGAAATCCTTTGGGGGGCCTGCAAGGGGCTTCTTTCCGGGCTTATCATGCTCCTGGCCCTGCCTCTGTTCGGCCTGATTCCATCGGCCTGGACCATCCTCTTTCTGCCCCTTCTTTTTATCGAGGGTATCCTTTTCGCCGCCCTGGGCCTGATCATGAGCTCTCTCGCCGCAAGCTACGAGTTCTTTAACTATTTCGTCTCCCTCTTTCTGACCCCCCTGTTTCTTTTTTCCGGCATATTCTTCTCCCTGGCCAGCCTGCCGGAAACCACCGGTCTGATCCTCCAGTTCCTGCCGCTGACCCCCATGGTGAATCTGGCAAGGTCTTTCTGTTATGGTCAATTCAACGGACTATGGCCTGTCCAGATCATCGCGGTCTGCCTGGCCGCAGCCGTGGCTACTTCCCTGGCCGCAGTCCTTTTAAGGCGCAGACTGATAAAATAGCCCGCCTTCTCTCCGGAGAAAACAGGATGGACCCTAAACCGAGTACTCCATCTCTACCGGACAGTGATCAGAACCCATAACATCTTTCAAAATTACACTGCTCTTAACTTTCTCCTTACTGGCTGAATCGATGCAGAAATAATCGATACGCCAGCCTATATCCTTGGCCCGGGCGTTAAAACGATAGCTCCACCAGGTATAATGACCTCCTTCCCGGGTAAACATCCTGAAGGTATCCACAAAACCTGAAGCCAGGAAATCATCCATCCACCGGCGTTCCTGCGGGGTAAAGCCGGCGTTGTTTTCATTCCTGTCCGGGTTTCTAAGATCAATCGCCTTATGGGCCACATTATAGTCTCCGCAGACCACCACGGATTTGCGGTTACGCAGATTTTCCACAAAAACCAGCAGGCTCTCGTTAAACTGCAGCTTATAATCAAGACGTTTAAGCTCCTCCCCGCTATTGGGGAAATAGACATTTACCAGAAAGAAATCGTCAAATTCCAGGGTGATAACCCGACCTTCCCGGTCAAACTCCTCCTCCCCCAGGCCTGCCCAAACCCGGCGGGGTTCAATTCGGCTATAGACAGCCACACCTGAGTAACCCTTTTTCTCAGCCCCATGCCAGTAAGAGCTGTAACCCGGCAGGTCGACCAGTTCTTCCGGAAGCTGATCCTTGTGGGCCTTGGTTTCCTGAAGGGCCAGAACATCAGGGGCAAGATCATCCACTATTTCCCTGAAGCCTTTTTTGGCGAGCGCCCTGATCCCGTTAACATTCCAGGAAATAAGCTTGAGGCTGGAATTCTTGTTACTGAGGAGATCGGTAACAAAACGCCGGGGCGTCACCCCGATCCGGGGGCAGAGTTCACTGACCGGACAGACATCGCAATGGGGGGCCACCGGCCGGCATACGGACTGGCCGAATCTGACCAGAGAGGAGTTTATGCCGGACCAGTATTTCTTTGGAAGTTTCTCCCTCAGTTTTTTCTCTGTCTGCAGGGGAGTGGAGGTCTGCACGTAGCCCCAGATATTCATGATCCGGTGGACATGGGTGTCCACACATATCTCGTCAGCCCGGAAGGCCACTGCCGCCACCAGGGTCGCGGTTTTACGGCCCACTCCGGGCAGGGTCAAAAGGTCATCCACCGTGCTGGGGACTTCTCCCTGAAATCTCTCCAGGGCCTTAGGCAGTTCGGCAAGATACCCGGCCTTATTCCGGAAAAAACCGACTGGATAGATCAGCCGCTCGATTTTCTCCCGGGACAGAGCCGCCAGTCTTCCGGGATCAGGGGCCTCTTCAAATAAACGGCGGGCCGCCTCTGCCGTAACTTCATCCCTGGTGCGGGCAGAAAGTATGGTAGCCACCAGAATCTTGAAAGGATCAGCACTTTGAACGGCGATAAGGTCGACAACAGGGGTATCAAGTCCGCGGACATAATCCGTCACCCTGTCCATCAACTGATTTATACTCTTATCCTCCATACACACCTCTTAATTATAGAAATATTGTCCGGGATATGATCTCGAATGAGTTGCAAGCTTATACCATAATCCAAGCTTTACAAATTAAAATACACCAACCGACAATACCTTATTATTTTTGGTCCAGCTACCTCACTGCATTTTTCAGATATTACCAAATGATTTTTTTCCTAATTCCCCTTGAAATTAATGGCTGACCGCAGTATGTCTAAATAGTTTATATTTCAGCTACAAACAAGTGGGCACTAATTTTAATCAACCCCCTGTCCTCTCGCATACAGGGAATGGGCCCTATCTTCTCATAAACTTTCGGCGATATCGCTGTCACTTGCTCCTGGGGGAAAATTTATAAGATATTATTTTGTTCGAAGCGGGAAATCTGGAATAGAGGCGTACCCTCTGATAGAATTCTCCCTTCGGTCAGGATGATAAAGGATATCCGTCCTCAGGGAGCGGTTTGGAGAAGATGAGGCAGAAAAAAAGAAAATCTTCTTAAAAGGAGGAATGGTTCAATGTTATCAAAAATCATGAAAGTTGGGGGATTGGCCCTGACCGGCTCCATCCTGCTACTGCCGGCCCTGAGTCTGGCCGCAGGAGGCGGCGGCCAGGAAGCTGCGGCTTCAACAGCTGCTGCTGCAGGTGACTACGCCTGGTGGTTCTGGCCTTTGATTCTCTTTGTCATTACCTTTGTAATGGGGATATTTGCCGTGCTCGGCGGTGTTGGCGGTGGAGTCCTTTATGTCCCCATTATCGGCAGTTTCAGCTTCTTTCCTTTTCACATGGATTTTGTCAGAGGTGCGGGTCTGCTGGTCGCCCTGGCCGGAGCCCTGGCAGCAGGTCCGGGACTATTGAGATCAGGTATGGCCAACCTGCGCCTGGCCATACCCGTCGCCCTGGTAGCCTCAACCTGTGCCATTATAGGGGCCCAACTCGGCCTGGGCATGCCTGAATACCTGACCAAAGGTTTACTGGGCATCGTAATCTTGTTCATAGTCGCGGTCATGCTTACCGCCAAGAAATCAGAGGTTCCGGACGTTCCCAAATCCGACCCCCTCTCCTCAACCATGAAGATATTCGGAGTATTCACCGATCAAAGCAGCGGCCAGGAAATTGACTGGCGGGTCCACCGCACCCCGCAGGGTCTCTTCCTGTTCATCTTTATCGGTTTTATCGCCGGCATGTTCGGCCTGGGAGCCGGATGGGCCAATGTCCCGGTACTGAACCTGGTGATGGGAGCCCCGATCAAGATAAGCGTGGCCACCAGCAAGTTTCTGCTTTCCATTACTGATACTTCTGCGGCCTGGACCTACTTTACCAACGGCGCCATTATTCCCATGATGGTGGTACCCTCGGTTATCGGTATCATGCTGGGCTCCTTTGTCGGAGTCCGCCTCCTTAAAGTAACCAAGCCCAAAGTTGTACGCTGGGTCGTTATCGCCATCCTTCTCTTCGCCGGAATCAAATCTCTGCTGGCTGGCTGGAGCGCCTACCAGGAGCAGGATACCGAAGCTGACCAGCCCAAGCAGCACAGTGAGGTTATAGAACAACAGATTCATCCGGAAACGAGCTCTGCGGCCGCAGGCATGCTAAGCTGAAAAAACTGGATTAAAGAATATCAGGAGGAAAATTATGGCTGAAGCAAATCCAACAACCCCGACCAGAGAACAGGTCATATACGGGAATATACTTGACGTCCTTATGAAAATCGGCATGTTACTGCTGTTCGTCGGTTTTGCCCTTTACGTATCCGGCATCCTGGAACCGGCGGTGCCGGTCAAGGATCTGGACAAATACTATTCCATGCCTTCCCACGAGTATCTGGAAGCTATTACCGCCAACTACGACACCATCAAACAGACTCCGGATCAATGGGACTGGCTGTCCCTGGCAGGTCACGGAGACTATCTCAACCTGGTAGTGATTGCCTTTCTGGCCGGAGTGACCATTCTGTGTTACCTCGCCATTATTCCCGCTCTTATAAGGGACAGGGATAAGCTCTATACTTCTTTTGCCATCCTGGAAGTACTGATTCTTATCCTGGCGGCGAGCGGAGTCATAAGCGGGGGCCACTAAAATAAAGGCCGAAACAGTCCAGCAGGACTGCAGGGGCACAAGGAAAACCTTGTGCCCCTTTTTTTATTCCCTCTCCTTTATGGCTGAAGCCACTCTGTTGCCCAGGTCCCGACACTCCTTGAGCTTTTCATGGCCCGGAACATATTTGACCTTGAGACCAGGGTCAATCACTTCAAACTTCATCTCCTCCATGGCCTCGTTCAAAAGCTTCACAGATTCACCACTCCAGCCGAAAGAACCAAAAGCGGCACCTACTTTGTTAGCAGGACGCAGTCCCTTCATATACATGAGAAATCCCGCCATCCTGGGCAGCAGCCCGTTATTTAAAGTAGGGCAACCCAATACTACAGCCCCGGCCTGGAGGACCTCAGTCATAACGTCACTGCGGTGATTGGCCCTGAGATCCAGAAGCTGAACGCTCACCCCTTCCTCTTCAATACCGTCAGCAACCGCCTTGGCCATCTTTTCCGTACTGTGCCACATAGTATCGTAGATAACCAGGGCGTTGCCCAGACTTTCATGACGGCTCCAACTGCCGTAGGCCTCTATAATCTGACCGGGATCCCGGCGCCAGATGAGGCCATGATCAGGGGCAATCATCTTGATCTCCAGCCCCATTTCAGTTACCTTTTTAAGGAGCTTTTCCACCAGGGGGGAATAAAGGGTCAAGATATTGGCATAGTATTTGGCAGCCTGATGCATCAACTCAGCATTGTTTACCTCGTCATCAAAGCGTTCACTGGAGGCAAAGTGCTGGCCGAAAGCATCACTGGAAAAAAGGATCTTATCCTCCTTGACATAGGTAAACATACTGTCCGGCCAGTGCAGCATCCTGGTTTCCAGGAAAGAGAGAGTTCTCCTGCCCAGACTGATTTCACTGCCGGACTCTACTATTTCATAGGGCCAGTCATCCCTGTGAAAATGCTGCACCAAAGCCTTATGGGCCATCTTGGAACAAATTATTTTCTGGGGCTCTATCAACTCCACCATTTCCGGAAGAGAACCGGAATGATCCATTTCCACATGATTGACTACAATGTAATCTATCTCCTTAGGATCAATAAGATTACGGATCCGGTGTTCCAGGTCCAGCCTGTGACTGTGCTTGACAGTATCAATCAGGGTTACCTTTTCATCCACAATCAGAAAAGCATTATAAGTTGAACCCTTCTCTGTGGAATAACCGTGGAAGTCACGTAAATTCCAGTCAACCGCTCCCACCCAGTATATTTTTTCAGCCAGATCTATCGGTTTCATGGTATCCTCCGGATAAGATTTACGGGAATTAAATTTGACTACAATGCAAATAATTATTATTCTTATTGAGAATAATAAAATTTTTCCCTTGCTTGTCAACCATCAATTGATACAATAAGCATATTAATATTCTGTTATATTTCAACTATCATGTCAAAAGTTAAGAGATCTTCATAACGTAAGAGCCAAGAAAAAAATGGATACAGACAGTCCTATAATCCGGATGACCAAGCAGAGGAAGATCATCCTTGAGGCCCTAAACAAGGTTAAATCCCACCCTACAGCAGATGATCTTTATTACATGGTACGCGACAAGATGGCTAAGATCAGCTTGGGGACGGTATACCGGAATCTCGAACTCCTCTCTGATGCCGGCGTTATTCAGAAGATAAATGTAGGGGGAACTCAGAAAAGATTCGATGCCGATACCAGCAATCATCCCCATGTAAGATGTCAGGATTGCGGCAGAGTTGCCGACCTGGGAATCAAGGTCTATGACGATTTTAAGAAGGAGGCCCAGGAAAAAAGCGATTTCCAGATTAACGGCTACTCCCTGGAATTCAAGGGGGTCTGCCCCAATTGCCAGAATCAGGAAAATTACACTCAAACTCCCTAAATTTAAAATCTCCCGCTTTACCGGTTTACCTGAAATGATTTAGAGGGATTTTCAGCCCCAAGGCTGAAAGCGGCAAGCAAGTACCTTACTTACCTGCTGCCATCCTGAAATAAACCTGAAACAATGGCCGCTCTGTTGCGGCTTTTTTTATGGTTCCGGGAGGTAGATAAGCGGACAATATTGAATTAACACCTTGGCGGCATGCAGGAACGAGAGATAAAAAAAAAGCTGAAATCCCTTTTAAGGGAGGATGACCTGGACTATATTATCAGAGAGGCGGGCAGTTGGCCTCTCTATAAGACCATTTCCACTCTGATGGGAGAACTCTACAGCACGGATGAGAAAAAAAAATGGCATGCTGTAACCCTGATGGGAGTGTTGATGGACAGGCTGGCCCGCCGGGAAATGGAATCGGCCCGGATCGTGATGCGGCGCATTCTCTGGAATCTAAACGAAGAATCAGGCGGCATAGGCTGGGGAATGGCGGAGGCCATGGGGGAAATTCTGGCGCTCAATCCCGACCTGGCCGGAGAGTACAGCAATCTGCTGGTCTCCTATATGAGAGAAGAGAACTACCTTGAACATCCGGTCCAGCAGCAGGGCCTGATGTGGGCCATAGGACGCCTGGCTCAGGTTCAACCGGAACTCCTGCATCGATATAATGCCGAGGGCTACATGTCAGCCTATCTCGAATCTCCGGACCCGAGGGTTGCCGGTCTTGCCTGCCGGAACTTCGGCATTCTGGGGATAAAAGAGGCAATCCCCCACATAGAGAAATTCATCAAACTGGACACACCGGTCAGGCTTTATCAGGATCGCCGGATCACGACCACTTCCGTGGGCGCCCTGGCCCAAGAAGCACTTGAGCGTTTACAAAAAGAGGACGGATAATGGAATCACCCTACAACTATGAAAAAATGGATCAGCCGGAACTGCTGACATTTATGTTTCATCCGCAAGCAGCTGAAGGCACGGCCGCTTCGGAAAAAGATCAACTCATTGACACCCCGGATGGGGAGAGGCTTCATCTGCGCTATCACCTGGCGGAAGACCATGAATCCGCAAATATCCTGTTTTTCCACGGCAACGGGGAGACTGTGGCTGATTATGAAGAAATCGCCGCCAATTTCAACAGGGAAAACCTGTCACTTATCGTTGCGGATTACCGGGGATACGGTTTGAGTACTGGAGCACCCACTGCCACCAATATGATGAATGATGCCCACCTGTTTCTTAAGGCAGTGGAAAAAAGACTGGCGGAGATGGGCCGCTCCGGTAAGATCCTGGCTATGGGCAGATCCCTGGGATCAGCCCCGGCGATAGAACTTGCTGCCCTGTACCCGGAGAAGATCAAAGGTCTGCTTCTGGATTCGGCTTTTGCCCACGCCATACCGGTGCTCAAAAACCTCGGTGGCAATATGGATAACAGCCCCCTTACGGAAAAAGACTGCTTCCGCAACCTTGACAAGATAAAAATGGTTGAAAATCCGGTGCTTATTATCCACGGCCAGAAAGATGACATAATCGACCTGGATAACGGCTCCCTGCTTCATGCCGAATGCCCGGCCAGGCAAAAAGAAATACAGATAGTTCCCGGAGCTGGACATAACGGGATCTTCCGAATTGCCGGACCGATGTACTATAAGGTGATAAAAAGCTTTGTGGACCGGATGGGCCAGGTCAAGCGGAAAAAAAGAGGTATTCTTTAAGGACTAACCACCTTATCAGCTCGGACCATAGCTTCCAGGATGACATACATGTTGGTCAAACCACCGACCAGAAGGGCCTCGCTTTGATTATAGTAATCAAGGCAGGTGCCGCAGGACCTTATCTCAACCCCCTTTTTTTCCAGCTCCCTGAGAATCTTAAGTGCTCCCGACTCCCGGGAAGTCAGAAGCACCCCGCTGTTATAGAAAAATATCCGGGCGGGTAAGGGCTGAACTTCTTTTATGGTCTGAATAAAGGTCTGCATAAGTCCCCAGCCCAGATCATCATCGCCACGGCCCATGCTGCTGGAGGGGATAAAGTAAACAAGTCCACCGTCCTGGAGTTGGGAAGGTCGACAGAACTCTTCCGGGTCAGTATCCGCAACTGATCCGCCTGCAGCTGATTTTTTTATAGCTATCCTGAAATTATCCTCTTCCGGTTCAGCTGAGACCTCGCATCCCTGGCTGACAGCAAATCTCTCCACATTGCTTCTGGAACTCTCATTGTCCACAATCACCTCAACGATACCTTCTTTCAGTCCGGAAAGAGCATCACGGCTGCGCAAAACAGGCTCCGGGCATTTCAGCCCCCGGCAGTCAACTACCTTTCTATCCATATTTCCCCTCTATTGACGACAGACTGTAAATATCACCAAAATTGATTACTAACCTGGGAATTACTGATTATGTCCTTATTATGATGCTATGGTTAAGGGACCGTGTCAAACAGGTAATACCGATATATCAACGCCAAACTATAGGCTTAAGCTACCACAATTATCGGCACCAAACTCTATCTCCAATTTATGCTGTACTGCCAGTCAAAGGGGGGAGTTGCTCTGATACCGGACTCCGGGCACTGCCGCTTAGACAATCAAGAAGAAACGCTGAGGCATCTCCCCAGGCATTCTCACCGTCTTGAAATGAAACCTGGTTAGCAACAATTCCAGGCTGAAGACTATTTAAAACCACTCAACAAAAATTATTCCGCCCTTTCCGAATCCACTTCCGGGAACCGCCCCCGGATTGCCTTTAATTTCAAAATCTTCACAACTTATAGGGTATTAAATATAACCATTTTATACCCTGCCTTACCCTGTTGTTTAACAGGGTCTCATTACTTAGCATATTATCAAAATATCTTTTCTCGGTGTTCAGTTTTTTTGGGGGACAGGGAACCTATTTTTAGCAGCCTCACTCTAAAGAAAAGAGAAGTTTTTTGAGTACAACTGATAAGAATTGATGAAACCTGAAAAGTAATGAGGAGAGGACATGAGCTGCAGCAAAATGGAAAAAAAACAGAACGGAAAAGAAAACATCAAGATCCTGGTGGTCGGTGGTAAAACAGACAACACAGCTCTAACTTCTAGTCTCCTCAGCTCCCATGGCTTTCAATGTCTGACTGCAGCCGGCGGCCTCGAGGCCATAGATATTATCCAGGAATCGGAAATTCACTTGGTTATAACGGAAATGGATCTACCGGACATCAACGGCATACAGCTCACCAATTACATAAAAAGAGTCCTCCCGGATACGGAAGTGGTGATCATCGACGAACCGGAGAAAGGCTTCAGCAGCAGGGAATTGTCCATAACAGGGACAGCTTAGATCCTCGACCGGCAGGATCTGTACTTGGGTGGGGATGATGTCTGCTGCTCAAACCTTGGCTGCCTACGTCTGTTCCGACCTCAAACGTTCTACCAGCCCGAACTCCTTCAGAAGCCTGACCACCGCAGGCGGGACCCTGTCCTGCCAGGGACCGCCGCTGACCATCATCTCCCTGATCTCCGAGGCGGCCAGTCCCTTTTCCTCTACCGGCTTACGCCACATGACCTCTGTCTTTAATCCCTTATCCTGAAACATCCTCATCTTCCTCTCTCCCCAGTTGTCATATATGGTCAGATAAAAGACAGCGGTCATGGGGACATAATAATGATAGAGTTCGGGGAAATTTATCGGAAAGGGCAGCACGGAAAACTCTTCCAGGTCCAGGCCGGCCTCGCAGAGCGACTCTCTGATCAGCCAGTACCTTTCATAGTAGGTCAGGGGATTGGCCGCTCTGCTGCTTCGGTCAGCATCAGAGCCATCAGCCCTGGTCAGGGTGGGATCCGGATTGGTTATTCCCACTACCAGATGCCGGCACCTGGCTTTACCTGCCAGAAGATACTTAAGATGATCGTTATGGAGGACCTGGAAACGGCCATGAATAACACCGGTTTCTGCTACCCCGTTCATTTTCCTTCTCCTTCTATAAGGAAAGGTTTTCTCCTGCCGGGCCAATATGGCCGGTTCTCAGGGGTATCCCGCAGCCCGTGGAGCTTGGCCCGGTCAAGCCAGTTCAGCACCATATACATGAAATCCCGTCCCCTGGTCTGCCCCAGGCAGCCGCAGGCACAACTCACCTCATCAAAATCCTCGACCGGGTCCTTTCTTATCCCGGGTCCGTTTACATTTATAGGGACCTCTTCTCCGGAATGCACCTGGGGGCCGGAACTGGGAGTTGAGTGATCCGCGGTCACCACCAGAACCGTCTCCCTGTCCAGAAAAAAGTCCACCACCCTGCCCAGGCCGCGGTCCAGAGATTCAATGGCCTCCACCTTATTAGCCGGATTCTTGGTATGGGCGGCCTGATCAGGGGCCTTGCTATGGACATGGAAAAAATCATAGTCCGCCTTGAGCTCCAGAACCTTTTCCAGCCTTGCCGCCAGATCAGCCCCCGGATCAGTACTGTCAGTCATGGCCAGGACATCCATATCGACAAACCTGCTTAAACCATGATACATGAGACCCGAGGAAAGCGACAAGGCCCTTAACCCCCAACGGAGGGAAAAAGACTCGACTTCCTTCCACTGGCCCGGCCTCTGGGTTATCAGGCCGTTTACCGGGGGAAGATCCCTCTTTCTGCGCCGGGTATTCAAAGGATGACCGTCCAGCTCCCGGTAACATCCGGCAAGATACTTTTTAAGGGCGGCAGCCGTTTCCCGGGCGGCAGCATCACATTCAAACCCTTTTAGGGGCCGGGGTTCAATAATCGGCACACCGGCCTGCAGGCAGTCAACATCAGTGACTCGAGGAGAGACCTCACCCTGCAGCTTTAGTACACCATCCAGGCCTTTGGTCTGATGAAAGTTGACGGCAATAGCTGCCGAATTAAAAGATGGTACGGCCTTAAGCAATTCCGCTGTCTCTCTCCCGGTGATTGGAGGTCGATCTTCAAATAGTTCGAGAACATTGCCTCTTCTTTTAAGACTCACAAAATGGGCAAGCATAACCACCGTATTATCATCCACAGCGACCCCACCCC
>JBKHJR010000076.1:0-11216 GCA_046537975.1 Desulfurivibrionaceae bacterium | reverse complement strand
GGCCTGTTAAGGCGCTCACATAATCCTGTTCCGTACCGAGGGCCTTATTATAGGCCTCTTCCGCTTCTCCCAGATCCTCAAGCTGGTAATATATGTTGCCGAGATACAAATGAGGCAGGGCTGCTTCAGAATTTATCTGAACCGCTATATTGAAGCTTTTTCGGGCCTTTTCCAGATCCTTATTGATATAGTAATATTTGCCGGCGTAAATAGCGAGATCATATCGACTTGGAGAAGAGATGGTGCGTACAATACGATCCAGGAGAACCTCCAGGGACCGGGGAGTAACCGGTTTTATCAGATAATAATCCACTTCCTCCTCTATCATATTAAGTATGGCTGTCTTCTGATCCTCGCCGGCGATCATCACAAAGGGAAGATTGAAATAATTCCTCGAATTCCTTATCCGGCTTAAGAGATCGAGACCACTCATCCCCGGCAGATTAAGAGAACTAAGCACTGCATCGATGTCCTCCTCCTCGATTTTCTCCCAGGCTGCTTCAGCATCAATTACAGAGGCATAATTCCTGAATCCAAGCTCAATGAGCATCGTTTCCAGACCGTTGCGCATGGGCCGGTTGTTTTCAACTATAAGGAAGCGGATCTTACCTTTCTTTTTCACTTATAAGTTTCCTTGATCCTGCCGGCCACAACTCTCGAGCGCTGATTCAAGTCGCTCAAGAAGCTCTGCCACGGGCGCCTCGGTGTCAATAAAAATCATCAGTTTTTTTTCAAGCTTATCAGGATATTCAAAAGACTCTTTCTGTTTCTGATAAACCCGGTAGTCGGCATCCGATACCGCCTTCCGGTCCCTTGCCCTGGCAGCCAGCCTTTTTGGGTGGTTTCCTCGCTGCATTGACAGAAAATAAAACAACAACCGGCGCCAAAGCGGGCAGCAAGATCAACCGCATATTTTCTTTCCCGGCGTCTGCTGTAGGAGGCGTCCAGAACCACAGAACTTCCTGCCTGCAGCTCGGCAGCGGCATAATCCAGCAGGCCGTCATAAGTCTTTCTGGTATATTCCTGGCTGTAAATCCCCTTTCCGAATTCATCTCCGGCCCGGGATTCCGCCTGTAATCCGGCAATTTTCTTGCGGACTACATCCGAATTGTAATAGGGCAGGCCCCGCTTTTCAGAGAAAGCCCGGGCCAGGGTGCTTTTACCGCTGGCGATAAATCCCATGAAGATGAAGATATCAGGAGGCATAGCTCACTGCCAGTTCAAAATATTTTTGAGCTTTATTTAGAGACTGGTGGCGCAGGTCTTCGCTTATTTCCGAAGAATCAGCGGTCAACAGACCAATTTTCCCTCTTACTGCAGCCCGGTAACATTTATAGAAATCAAGAACTTCGCGCAAGGAGAAATCTCCACTGGCCTGAACAAATGAATCAATGAAATAGTCGGAAAACTCAGATAAACCATGATAATCCAGGTCCATGGCCAGAAAGGCTACGTCACTGGCCACATCTATTATACGGAAATTCTCGTTGAATTCTATACAATCAAAAATATGGACCTTTTCATCAATACATATATTAGCTGAATAAAGATCTCCATGGCAGTCTCTTATTCTGTCCCTGCTTCGCCTTTCAAACAGTTCTTCCTTTTTGAGGAACTCATCAACATAGTTTTGAATAATGTTGTACTGATCTCCGGTCAAAACATCCTTGCCGATAAAGGGTCGAATCTGTGCCAGATTATCCTCGACTCGTGCCTCAACAGCCTCAATGCTGCCGTACGGCTGAAGATTCCCGCCGGAAGGCTGCTTTTCATAAAACGGCACCAGGGTGGCTACAATCCGGTCCAGCATGTCCCTGTCAAACTGTCCGCCGCTCAGGAGCCTATACATCATCCTCTCTTCCGGCATTCTCACCATCTTGACAGCCCAGTCCACTGCCCGGCCTGTTTCTTCCCCCAAATAAAACCGGCCGTCTTTTTCAGTTATGGTGACAACATCAAGATATATGTCCGGGCAGAGTCTGCGGTTCAGGACAAGTTCCTGTTCGCAGTAGTACTTGCGCAGGGCGGGAGTGGAGAAATCCAGAAAACCAAAATTAACAGGTTTTTTGATCTTGTAAACCCTGTCCCCGGTTAATAATATATATGAAATATGGGTTTGAGTAAGGTCTACTTGTTGCTCCCGGCCCTCCAGGCCGCCTGTCCTCAATAAACTATCTATAAATTCCGGAAGAGGTGTGGACATAATTTACATTCTCATTTTTAAATTATTATTATCTATAGATAAAAGATAGCAGAAGCCCGGAAAGTGTACCAGCTTAAAAGATATTTGCAAGCCAATACGGCGGGACTGCTCCGGTCTGGTTGACCGTTGCCGGATCAATCCTTAAATTAATATATATTACAATAATAGACTTAAAGACTGCCTGTTTATTTGAAACCTGTATATAAGGAGATAGGGAGGAAGATCTTTTGGCTGAAAACAAAAAACGTTTCGGGATTATTGTCGGTGGCTCAGGCCTGGTCGGCGGTACCCTGGTACATTATTTTACCCGCAAAGTGGAAGGCTTTGAAATCCTGGCTCCAAACAGTAAAAAGCTGAGCCTGAGAGAACCCGAAGACATCAAGGCATATTTCCGCAGGGTACAGCCGGATTTTATCATTAATTCGGCTATTGCCGCTATAGACTCCGATCCCCTTCTGACTTTTGAAACCAACTACCTCGGCGGGGTTAATCTGGCCCGGGTCGCAGCCTCTCTTGACATTCCCTACATCTATCTCTCCTCGGCCGCTGTTCTGCCCGAAGGCGAGAATCTACGGGAGGAGGACCGCCAGGAACTGAATCCCGGACTATCCAACTATGCCAAATCCAAGATAATGGCTGAAATGACTCTTGAATACCTGCAGCGCACCGAGGGGCTCGACTTTACCATTATCCGGCTGGCCGTGGTTTATGGTGAACATGACCATAAGATCCAGGGCTTTCACAGGATGCTTTTTTCCATTGCCGATCAATCCATGCCGGTTATGCTGACCCGCCCCGGAGTCCTCCACAGCTATTCCAATGCCCGTAAGCTGCCCTTTCTGGTCCACCATGTCCTGGATAACCGGGAAGAATTCAGCAATCAGACCTATCATTTTGTGGATCCCAATCCGGTTGATCTCAGCCAGTTGATCATTACCATCCGCAACTATCTGGAATTAAAATCACCACGGGAAATATATATACCTTATTCCCTGGCCCTTTTCGGGGCTTCAGCCTTGAAAGTTCTGGTCCGTCTCTTGATCAGAATCGGTATATACAGCAGGATGCCGCCGGAACTGATGTTTCTCAAAAACTGCTACAGATCCCAGGTCCTTTCCTGCGATAAACTGAAAAACTCCAGCTTCATCGACCCTGATCCCAATGCCTCGGTTTTTACCGCCCTGCCCCGTCTCATTCAGTATTACATTACCCGTTGGGAACAGCTTAACCTGATCACCCCCTTTAACAAGGAATTCTTTGATCCCAAGAAACGGGCGGAAATCTTTCTCAATGAACCTGACAAGCTTATGGAGTCAGTACGGAACGGAGAAATGGATCTCTTTCTCAACCCTTCCGAACTCCAGCAGGATCCGGAAAGCTGAAAATTTTAAACCTTAAGGCCGGCTGGTAACAATGACCGGGACAACGGAATTTATTCCTCTTGACTGTCAGAATCAACTCCAAATAGAATATAGCCATATCTTGATATTACGATAATTTCAGAAAATATGCACAGCCGATGGGGTCGGAATGGCGCTTGAGATAAGGCAGATAAAGGTTGAGGACATAGTCTTTGGCGAGGATACCCGCCTTTCCGGCAAGACCCTGCTCGTTAATGAAAAAGAGCTAACCGGATTCCTCAAGGATAAAGATGACAGAATCCGGACTGTGGCTGTGAGTATAGCCAGACCTGGGGAATCAACACGAATAATCTGCGTCAAGGATGTCCTGGAACCACAATGTAAGATTTCAGGAAAAAGTCCCGGAGAGGGAAGCAGTCTTGCCCTGAAGAATACGGCTGTAGTGACCAGCGGCCAAATTGTCGGCTACCAGGAAGGGATAATTGAAATGAGCGGCCCCGGCGCCGCCTACTCCCCCTTCTCCAGGACCCTGAATATTATCCTGGAAATCGGGGTGGCTCCGGAAATCAGCCAGTACGAACACGAAGAAACCCTCAGAACCGCCGGTCTCAGGGCCGCCGATTTTCTGGCGCAAAAAGCCGTCCGGGCTGAACCTGACCTGGTCGAAACCATTGAGCAGCCCGACCCTGCTTCAGCCGATAAAAACCTACCCAGAATCGCCTATCTCTACCTGCTCCTGAGCCAGGGGCTGCTCCATGACACCTATGTCCTGGGGCGCCATGCCCAGGAAGGTCTGCCCCGCAGCCTCCCCCTTCAGGTCCTGAGGGACAGAGCCATAGTATCGGGAAACTGCGTTTCCGCCTGCGACAAGAATACCACCTGGCATCACCAGAACAACCCTGTTCTCCAGGAATTATATCTCAGACACAGCCGTGACCTGAATTTCGTGGGTACAGTGCTCAGCAATGAGCCTATTAAACTTGCCGGCAAACAGGAATCAGCCGAGCAGGCGGTGGAACTGATCAAGGGCCTGGAGCCCCATGGGGTGGTAATTTCCAAGGAAGGCTTCGGCAATCCTGATGCCGATCTGATGATGCTGATCCGCAGACTGGAAAAAGCAGGCATCAGAACTGCAGCCATCAGCGACGAATATGCCGGTTCCAACGGCGCTTCCCAGTCCCTGGCTGACACCACTCCGGAAGCGGATGCGGTGATCTCCACGGGCAACGCCAACGAGGTGATTGTCCTGCCGCCGGTGGAAAAAACCATCGGGCCGGTACAGGACCTTACCAAGCTGGCCGGAGCTTATCCCCGGAGCCTGCGGGAAGACGGCAGCCTGGAAATAGAGATCCAGGGTATTATCGGTGCAACCAATGAAACAGGGGCCCATACCCTGAGATGCAGGGAAATATAATATGCCGCAAACAAAAGTGATCCACTGTCTGAATCAGTTCTTCGGGGGGATAGGGGGAGAAGAAAAAGCTGATCTCGCCCCGGTCGTTTACGAGGGAGCCCGAGGTCCGGGCCTCCTTCTGGAGAAACTTTGTCCTGATCTTAAAATTACCACAACCCTGGTCTTCGGCGACAACTATTTTGCCGAACATACCAAAGAAGCAGTCGAGGAAGTCCAGACCCTGCTCGAACCCAGTTTTACAGGTCCGCAGTCAGAGCAGCCTCAACTTGTGCTGGCAGGCCCTGCCTTCAATGCCGGACGCTATGGCATCGCCTGCGGTGCAGTGTGCCGGGCCATACAGGAGCGGTTCGGGGTGCCTGCCGTGACCGGGATGTACCCGGAGAATCCGGCAGTTACCGAATACAGAAGGGATATATATATCGCCCCGGTGGGGGAAGATGTCATGTCCATGGAAAGCGGTCTTAAGAAAATGGCGGCCCTTGGGGACAAGCTGCTGCAAAAAAAGGAGATATCAGCACAACAGGATGATTATATCCCTCACGGCCTCAGGCAGAACTACTTTGCTGAAGAAGCAGGAGCCGTAAGAGCGGTAAACCTGCTTCTCAGGAAGATCAAAGGCGAATCTTTCACCAGCGAATACCCCATGCCCGTCTTTGACCGGGTCGAGCCTGCCCCTGCTCTTACCGGGATAAGCAGTGCCCGTCTGGCCCTGGTGACCTCAGGGGGCATTGTTCCCAAGGGCAACCCGGACAGGATTGAGGCCGCCCATGCCCACAGTTTCGGGGTCTATCCCCTGAAGGGATTTACCGCCCTGAGCCCGGAAACACATCAGACCGCTCACGGCGGCTACGATCCCACCTTTGCCAATGAAGACCCCAACCGGGTCCTGCCCCTGGACGCTGTTCTGGAACTGCTGAAAGAAGGGGCTTTCGGCTCACTGCACGAATACTACTATGCCACAGTGGGTAATGCCACACCGGTAGCCAATGCCGCGGAATTCGGCAAGGATATCGGCCGGCGGCTGCTGGCGGACGGGGTGGAAGGGGTCATCCTTACCTCTACCTGAGGGACCTGTACTCGTTGCGGAGCAACGATGGTCAAGGAAATCGAGCGCTACGGCCTGACAGTTGTCCACGCCTGCTCCATCGTCCCCATCTCCAGGACGGTAGGGGCTAACCGTATCGTTCCCACGGTGGCAATTCCCCACCCTTTTGGTGATCCGGATAAAAGCAGGGATGAAGAAAAGACCCTGCGCAGGGACCTGGTCAGGAAGGCTCTCCAGGCCCTGGCCGTCCCGGTTAAAGAGCAGACCGTTTTCAGTTAGGTACGGGAGCGAGTAATAGCTCAGGGAGACTATAAATCACTGGACTAATCGCGGATCTGAGCCAGTGTCTCCTTGATCTGGTTCTGGGTCTCTTCCTCAATCTCGAGTTCATAAAGCCCCATCTCCCTTTCCCATACCTCTGCCGGAATGTGGTCTTTAAGTTCCAGGATATGATAGCTATGCAGATTCAGGGGGACCCCGGCAAGAGGCCCGCTGTACCCGGGATCCCCGTCTTTAAAAGTAGTGGCCATTATTCTGAGATTGAAAATCTGATTCAGGCCGAAGACGATTATCAGGTTCTCCGCCCCGTACTGCTCCGCCAGATTCTTTATTTCCTCCTGGGCCGCAGGACCTACGGCTCCGGCTGCAGTTCAGACAAAACAGGCTGTAGCTTCGTAGACCACCTCGGCCCCGGCAGCCTGCAGACAGATAGAGATTGTCTTGCCGGAAATATCGTCGCGTTCCCCAAAAACCACGGCCTTCTTGTCTTTCAGCATAAATTTCCTCCCGGGCCGGCTGATACCGGAGTATTATGTTTCAGGTGTTAGGTTTCAAATTTTAAGTTGCCGGATTCTTCTCCAGAATAAATGAAACCCCGTCCAGAAGATCGGTGCAGCGGTTAAGAAAGAGACTGGCCCGGGCCAGAAACATGACCCGACTGATCTCCTGCCTGTTTATCTGATCCAGGGCGTGACCCATATAGGGGACAGCGGAAGGGATATGGCCCTGGGTCGGAGCAAACCCGACCATCCCCACCTTGCTGCCCCAAGTGTCCATATCCTTTTTTTCCAACTGACCGGAACGGACCGCCATGGCGGCAATCTTGCGGTAATTTTTCCGGGCGACATCCCCGGAGCCGGCAAATTCCATAATTTCCGGGTTCTGCAGCTCCACGGCAAAGCGATCAATATCCGTACACTTCAGGCCCAGATTTTCAAGGGGCTTGAGCAGATAATGCCTGAATACCGCCTCATCCGAGGTGCTGGCCCCTACAGGGACGTTGCCGAAGGCTCCGGGATCGGTCCTGATAACAGGGCTCAGGCCGTCGTCCCTGGTTACCAGAATAGCTGTAGAGGCAAGACAGTCATCAAGGATCTTCATATCTCTTTCTAAGAAGGACTGAAACTTCATACCAAGTTTGGCCAGGGAACCGCCTCCCAGAACAACAACCCGTTTAAACACACCGGCCTTGACCATAGCCGAGGCAGTGACCAGAGCTGAAGACGGGGCCGCACAGAAGTTTTTAATATCCATACCCGAGGCGTTGTCACAGCCGCTCATGGCGGCAATCGCCTTGGCCATACCACCACCTCCCCTCTGGTAGCGATCTCCACAGGCCTCCTCCCCGCAGCTTATCACAAAATCGACATCTCCAGGCTCGATTTCAGAACGGTGGAGAAGCCGCTTCAGGGCCAGAACCCCTGAAGCCTTGCTGCACAGATTTTCCAGGAGATGATGGGCCAGGAGATTTTCATCATCCCGTCCTTCGGCCCGTTCATCTCCATGAAAATAGCCCACAAGCTCCTGACCCAGATGTATGGGGAGGGGTGATCCTCCCTCGGATTCCTTATACTGCGGACCTGAATTTTGTCCGGCAGCTAAATTTACCCGGTCATCTTTAAACAGCGTATGGCCAGCCAGGGCGGTCTCCAGTCGGGCAGAGAAGTCTCCGGAAAGTCTGAAAAGCGGAGGATTCAGGACATCAGCCTTTTTCAGCAGGGCCAGGAAGGTTTCCTGATCAGTAATTTCCCCGAACCTGCCGTCCTTTCTGGATGCAGCCTCTCCGGTACTTATCGGCCGGGCGTACCAGGGTCTACCGATTTCCGCCAGTTGATCAGGAGAGATATTGCCGATATAAGTCTGATTGGGGGGATAATTGACAGCTTCCTCATAGGAGCGGAGATGGCGTTCTATTTGCGACTGAATGTCCAGATTGTTATTTATCTCCCGGCGCGGTTTGGATCCGTATCTAACCAGATCCGGGACATGGGCGAGGCAACAGGAACAGCTTTGGATTACGGGACTATCAGTCATCAACAACTACCTTTCTGGACGAAATTTCATGATAATAAAATTTACTAATTTTATTATATTCTGGTGTGATTATTTAAAATTATAATTTCAGGATAAGTTATATTCAGTCGGAAAGTCAAGGCACAAAAAAGGGCTTTAACGCCTTGAAACAAGCGTTAAAGCCCTTTGTGTAGATGGTCGGGACGAGAGGATTTGAACCTCCGACCCCCTGAATCCCATTCAGGTTAGGCATTTACTTATCTTTTTGATTTTACTGCTTTTTATATAGCAATTTCTTGATCTGGTGTAAAATTTGGTGTAACCGGTACGGCAGAATCACAGTGTCGTGTCCAGACAATCCCCGGGATCTTAAATATTTTTCATACCATCCCTCTTCCGTTTCCACAACGATCAATCTTAGCCGCGCGGTTTCCGCGCCGTGCTGCGGCGAATTGTTAGATTTTGACCAACCGCGAAAAATCACTTGCGATGTATTTCTTGAAACGCTCATGACAGTGTTCTGTGTATTCCCCGGTCACCTTGTCTTTCCGTTTGCCGTTGAACCATATGCTCCGCTTTCCCTGATTCTTCCCCGATTTATTTTGCACTGACTCGTCGATGAACTCTTGGGAGCTCATTATCCAAAACCTATCCAGCCGTTCAGAATAGAATACAAACCAATAGTTGCTTCGCAGTTCGTGGGTCAGTGCGGCAAATAAGGCGCCATCTCCCATCTTCACGTCGCGCGACCGTGCCTTGATCTGGACCTCGACGAATGAACCGTCTTCGCGGCGAACCACCGCATCGACGCCAATGTCATCGACCAGAGGGACATAAACGTCGATTCCCTCCTTCAGCATCAGGCCAACAACCCAGTACTCAATCCGTTTGCCGAATCCGGCGGTATGTCTGAAGGAAGTGCTCATAGCGATCTAACGACCTGCTCACCTGCCGGTGTGCAACGGCAGCGGGACACCGGTCAGAGTGAAGCAGGAAGGTTATAACCTTCAGTGAATATTTGTTGTTTCCACCGGAAATGAATTTACTTCTGTATGAAGTCGTTTCCCCAGTAAATCCTCTGTGGTTTCCAAATCGTAGCGATTCTGGAGATTCAGCCAAAATTGAGGGTTCATGCCAAAAAAACGACCGAAGCGAAGCGTGGTATCGGCTGTAATGGATCGTTTCTCATGTACTATTTCATTTATACGCCTGGGAGAAACGCTTATATCTTTGGCCAAGCGATACTGGCTGATTCCCATGGGAATCAAAAATTCATCTATTAAAATCTTACCGGGATGAATGGGCGGCAACTTTTTATTTTTCATATAATCTCCTAATGATAATCTGTAATTTCAACTTCATACGCAGAACCATTGCGCCATTTAAAACAAATTCGCCATTGATCATTTATGCGTATGCTATGTTGACCTTTCCGGTTGCCTTTTAATACCTCCAACCTATTACCCGGAGGCACTCGTAAATCATTCAAACTCACTGCAGCATCGAGTATTACAAGCTTTTTCCGTGCTATACCTTGAATATTTTTGGGCAATTTCGTTGAGAATTGCCTGTTAAATATTTTCTCAGTTTCTTTATCGGGGTACTCATTAACCGGATGAACCATTAATCATTTTTTTACCTCCACTCTATCCCTTCCCTTGTCCTTGGCCTGGTACATGGCCGCATCTGCCCTTGCAAGCAGGATCTCCGGGTCGGCATCATCTGCGCGCAGCTGTGCCACGCCGATGCTGGCAGTAAATCGGATCTCTTCGTCATCCACCACTACAGCACTTTTCCGGATCTGGTGCAAAAGCCGTCGCGCCACCGGCATTGCAGCATCCACTGTTGTCTCCGGCAGAAGCACGGTAAATTCTTCACCACCTACGCGGCCGGGAACATCCGTTTCGCGAACGTTTTCCCTGAGGATCCGTGATAATTGGCGAATAACCTTATCCCCGGCGGCATGCCCGTAGGTGTCGTTGACTTTTTTGAAACGGTCCAAATCCAGCATCATCAACACGGCGGCCTTACCGTAACGCTGACAGCGGCTTATTTCATGGGCAAACCTTTCCATAAATATCCGGCGATTAAAAAGGCCCGTCAAGTTGTCCGTTTCAGCCAGCCGGGCCAGCTCTTTTTCCATATTTTTCTGTCCCGTGATATCGCGGAGAATGCCCACCGCATGCCATTGCTCCTGGAGAAAAACTGCCGAGAGCGTAAGGGCAACTGATATCTCGCACCCATTTTTTTTCAAGGCCGACAATTCTACTTTTTTACCAACCAAATTGCCACAGCCTGTTTCCAAAAACGCCGGTAACGCAGATCTTACTGCTTCATGATAACGTTGGGGCGCCAACATTTCGTGCAGATCCTGGCCGATCGCTTCTTCGGGCCGGTAACCCAGTATTTCTGTGGCCGCCGGATTCCAAAAAGAAATCGCTCCCCGGTTATCCATCATGATGATGGCATCACCTGTTGATTCCGTAATGCTGCGTAAACGTTCTTCGCTTTCCTTTAATTGCTGTTCGGCATGTTTTCGATCCGTGATGTCCTCTCCGGAACTCAATATGCCGACAATCCGCCCGTCATCGTCTTCCAAAAATGCATTGTGCCAGCCCATCAGGCGCTGCGTTCCGTCTCTGCAGACCACACTGTTTTCGAAATACTCGGCCGATGACAGATCGCTGGCTATCAGACGCCGGAAGACCGGAAGAACACTGTCCCTTCCTTCCGGCTGGGGTAGGCAGGTCTCGAACCAGTTGCAACCGAGGATCTCATCCTCGGCGTAGCCGAGCAGCTCGCACCCGGCTCGGTTGATCATGGTGATCCGGCCTTCCGTGTCCAGGGCCACCATTATGGTCTGCGTAGTGTATAGATAACGCTGGGTTAGATCACGCTCGC
>JBKHJR010000097.1:0-2554 GCA_046537975.1 Desulfurivibrionaceae bacterium | reverse complement strand
CCATCAAGCAGAATAGATTTAAAAAACCTGAACCGCCGGGAACTAACCGATTTTGTGGTTAATCAGGGACTTTCACCCTACCGGGGAAGGCAGATATTTTCCTGGCTTTTTCGTCCCGGAATCACTGAAATCGAACAGATGACCGATATAGCCAAAAAAGTGCGCCGGTCCTTGGAAGGTCAGGTTTTCCTGAGTAGACTGGAGATAGCTGATAAAGAGATTTCCGAAGATGGTTCAGTTAAGTACGCCTTCCGCCTTGCTGACGGTCATATTATTGAAAGTGTTCTTATCCCGGAGGAAAAACGGCAGACCCTTTGTATCTCCTCCCAGGTCGGGTGTGCCATGGGGTGTTCCTTCTGCCTGACTGCGACAATGGGTTTTATAAGAAACCTTACACCGGCGGAGATAACCGGTCAGATTACGGCGGTTCAGGATGATATTGCCGGCAGTGATAAGACGGGTATTAACAATATTGTTTTCATGGGAATGGGAGAGCCGCTGGTCAATCTGGACAACCTGGTCAAGTCTCTGGAAATCCTGATGGATGATCTGGGTCTAAATTTCTCGGATCGGCGGATAACCGTATCGAGCTGCGGCATTCCCCATAAAATCAGAGAACTGGGACGGCGGATCAGGGTTAATCTGGCCATTTCTCTGCATGCCGCCGACAACGAAACCAGAAGCAGGCTCATGCCGGTCAATAAGACCTACCCTGTCGAAGAAGTACTGGCGGCCTGCCGGGATTATCCTCTTCCCAAACGCAAAAGAATAATGTTTGAATACGCCTTGATCAAAGGTGTAAATGATTCTCCTGAAGATGCCCGCAAACTGGCAGGCCTTCTGAGGGATATCCCCTGCAAGATAAACCTAATCCGCTGCAACGAGATTCCGGAACAGTCTTCTGCCTCGGAACTGAATCGATTCCGGGCTTCTTCTCCGGAACGTACTGCCGAATTTCAGCAAATCCTGCGTGATGCCAATTTTGGTGTATTTTTAAGGGCAAGCCGCGGGGCTGATATCTCTGCTGCCTGCGGTCAGCTTGCCGGGCAACAGGGTAGTGAAAAGAGAATGGCAGACAACAATAGTAAATAACTCAACTTTCCGATTCAAAACTCGCTCGCCCCTCGCTCCAATGGATGATTCGACATTTTTCTTTTCATCATTTTCAATTCACTTCCCAGGGCAGGGTACGGTGGTTTTTACCGGCTTCGGGTCCAGACGCAGGGCTGTCAGTCCTCCCCCCCATACGCAGCCGGTATCCAGAGCATATATGTTATCGCCTTCATGATAGGAAAGAGCCGCCCAGTGACCGCAGATAATCCTCATATCCCCGGCTGCGCGTCCGGGTACCTGAAACCAGGGATAATAGGTTTCCGGCTGACTTCCCGGGGGGCCGGTACAGTCTGCAAGGTTGCCGCGTAAGTCACAGAAACGGAGTCTGGTCAGACAATTGGCCGTATAGGTCAGGCGTTTCAGCTCAGGATCAAGATTCTTATCTATCTCTCTCTCTTCATACCAGCTCCGCAGAAAATCCACATAAGAAGGGCTGTGCAGGGTATCTTCCAGTTCCCCGGCCCTCCTTTCGGCCTCTCCAGCTTCCCATTGCGGGGGGATACCGGCATGGACAAGGGTATAACCCCTGTCCCTGTCATGGTAGAGAAGGGGATGGCTGCGCAGCCAGGCCAGGAGGTCATCTCTATCCGGAGCCTCCAATATATCCTGAAAGGTATCTGATGCCTTGAGAGGCCTTATACCTGCAGCCACTGCCAGCAGATGCAGATCATGATTGCCCAGCACCACAACCGCCCTCTCCCCCAAATCCCGAATAAAGCGAAGAGTCGCCAGGGATTTGGCCCCGCGATTTACCAGATCCCCGGCAAACCAGAGAATATCTGTTCCCGGCCTGAAGTCTATCCTCCGGAGGAGAAGAGACAGTTCATCAAAACAGCCCTGTACATCACCGATAGCATAGACAGCCATCAGATTAGCTGATTTTATCAGTTGTTATCCGGTGGTCCCTGATTCTTGATCTTTTATCTTTAATCATAAACATTGCTACATCCTTATCTTGGCCTCGGTCTTGTCCGGATTCTTGGTAAGATGGTTGAAGCGGTTGGTGGCGGACTCTGCAAATCTTTTCATAACCTGGGGAAGATCGGAATTTTCCCAGATTGATTTGAAACGGTCAGTCTCTGTAATGTTATCATTAATCTTGTAGTAGGGAGCGATACTGGGAGCTAAAACTATATCATCATATTCCAACTTTAAATCATCACCAAATACCTGTTCCATGAGCTTCATTGCGGTATAGATAAAGAACTTCTTTACATCTTCAGTTGATTCAGCCGTGCTCATCTTTTGCCTGAAATCCGGCCGTAACTCATTTTCAAACTTGGAAAAGGAAAGTTGTCTGCTCATAGTTCCTCCTTTTGCATTATTGGTCAGACTCATTCATAAGGCAGTGCAATCAGGTATCCGTCTTAAAAATCGTCGAACCGTTGTCATCCCTTAACCACCGCTAACCTGACGGCTCGAGGGTTTCCACTACATCAAG
>JBKHJR010000075.1:0-11595 GCA_046537975.1 Desulfurivibrionaceae bacterium | reverse complement strand
CTCCTGAGGCGGAAGAAAAGAAAGAAAACGATCCTCAGGAAGAAAAAAAAAGACGCCTGGCAGATCTTTCTTTCCGGCAGAAAATAGGCCTTGCTGTTATTCCTTTACTGCTACTTGGCGCAGTCACTCTCTTCTTTCTGTCTCCCGACTCCCCCCCCCCTCCATCCCAGAAACAACAGAAGCAGACCAAAGCTGTAAGAGAAGGCGTCAAACCACAACCTGAGGCTGAAGATAACAGGCAAGCCGCTAAACCGTCGTCTGATTCCGAAGAAATCAACGGAAAAGCTGACGCTGTGACTAAAACGGCAGAAAATAAAGAAGAGGACACCCCCCCCAGGACTACAGCTGCTGAGGACCGGAGCTTTAACTCCCTTCCTGACAAGAAGATCCGCAAAAGATTCGACCTGCCTCAAATTTTAGTTACTGCAGGAAAGGACCAACCTCTTTTGGCCTCAGTTAATGCAACGCTGGTACTGCAGATCCCTCCGGACCAAGCCTTAACAACAGAAGAACGGCTCAGGGCCAATGACATTATCTACCGTTTTTTTAAAAACCGGTCTGAAAAAGAACTCGAAGATTATGCCCTGGACCGGGGCAGGATGATTAAGGGAATCAGGAAATGGGTAGAAGAAAACTGGGCGGACGGCCCATTTAATTCTGTAATCATAAATAGCTACCGGGTTGATAAATCCTGACCACAATCAATTTGGGGTAAAGGGGAGGGCTGTAAACCGCGGTTATAAATCCGGGGAAACCGGGGCCAAAGATACGGAAGATGGAGCGGCAATAAAGCCTTATCGCTGATTTTTCTTGACATTTGAGGAAATTCGGGTTTAAATTTGCCGCTTCAGTAACATCAAACAAGCCTGAGAATTAAATTCGACAAACCGCTTTTCTCATCTTGAAACATCCCTGCTCAGATGGTTCAGCCCCACTTTCCGGCGCCTGTTATGGATATAATTTAATTTATAGATATATAATAGTAGTATAATAAAAGCAGCATTTATTATGCTATATCAAAAAAATGATAGGCCGCAATTCCGAATCTCACAGCTCTAATTGCAAATATTTGGAAAAATGCTAAGATAGTAATAAATTCTGGCCAATAATATTGGTCTTAATTCTTTCAGATACAGACTATAATAATACTACGATTTATGATTTTGATCTGAAAAATCACAACTTAAAAGTAAGGAGGAAATATGTCTGACAAATTAGAAAAGATTGCAGATTGCATCAAGACCGGCAACGGCGAGGAAATCGCCAAATATACCCAGGAAGCTGTTGACGAGGGAATTTCCATAACCGACATTATGCAGAAAGGCCTGTTCGCCGGCATGGATGTAGTCGGTGAACGGTTCAAGAACAATGACATGTTCATCCCGGAAGTACTCCGTTCAGCCAAAGCCATGCACGCCTCTATGGATGTCCTGCGGCCCCTGATGACCGAAGCCGATACTTCCAGCACCATGGGAACAGTGGTTATGGCCACAGTCCAGGGCGACCTCCATGATATCGGCAAGAACCTCGTGGGTATGATGCTGGAAGGCGCCGGTTTCAGCGTAATAGATATGGGAATCGACCGGACCACGGAAGACATCATTGCGGAAGTCAAGAAAAGTAAGGCAAACCTCCTGGGTCTGTCCGCATTACTTACCACCACCATGCCCAAGATGGGAGAGGTTGTAGAGGCTCTGAAAAATGAGGGGCTCAGAGACCAGGTCAAGGTAATGATCGGCGGTGCCCCTGTAACAGAGGATTTCAAAAATGAGATAGGCGCTGATATTTATGCTCCCAACGCTTCTATTGCCTCTGAACTCACAGTAAAGGCTGTTAAAGGTTAACAATACACCATCAATACCTTTTCCGCTTCCCCTGCAGCAGTTACAATTTGCTTCAGGGATCGCTAAAATAAAGATGGTGATATTTTATCCCGCCTTGATAGAGAAAACAGCAAACAGGAGTAATCCTTATGAGAATAAATCAGACTATTAATACCACGCCCAATTTCCAGGTGTTGTCTGAAGACCAGATAGAAAGGATCTATTTTGCCGCTCTTGACGTCCTGGAAAATACCGGCGCCCGCTTCCACCACAAGGAAGCCCTGGAAATGTTTAAGAACAGCGATGCAGTAGTGACAGACGGGAACCTGGTTAGATTTCCGGCCTCACTGGTGGAGAGGGCGATTAAATCCCACCCCAGAAAAATTAATGTCACCGGCCGCACCGGTAAACACACCATCAAGCTCCAGAAGGATGAAGTCACCTTTGGGACCGGCTCTGACATGCCTTTTGCGTATGACAAGGAAACCGGGGAACGGAGAAAGGCCTCATACCAGGATGTCAAAAATGCCGGAACAATAGTGGACTATCTCCCCAATTTCGACTTCTTCATGTCCCACGGAATTGTCCAGGACGTTCCCAATGAACAGACCTATGACCGCCATCAGTACCTGGCCATGTTGGAGTCCTGTACCAAACCGTACATTGTTACGGCGGTAGACGGTGAGGGTCTGGAAGACATTTACAGGATGACCACTTTATTCAGGAACGAAGAAGAGCTGCGCCTGGATCCCATGTTTATCGTTTACAACGAACCATCCTCGCCGCTGACCAACTCGGAACCTGCAATAGAAAAACTGCTCTTCTGTGCCGAGAAGTCTGTACCCTGTATGTATACTCCCTGCCCCAGCGGCGGGGCCACGGCTCCAGCCACCCCGGCCGGCCTTCTGGTTCAGACCCTGGCCGAGTGTCTTATGGGCTCGGTTCTCAGCTATCTGAAGAAGCCGGGTATGCCGTTTATCGTGGGCGGAGTTATTACCGTCCTGGACATGGCTACAACCGCTTATTCCTACGGGGCACCTGAACTTTCCCTGTGCCAGGCGGGCTTCACCGATATCGCCAAGTGGCTTGACCTGCCCATGTTCTCAACCGGCGGCTGCTCCGACTCCAAGGCCATGGATGAACAGGCTGCCATAGAAATGTCCACCAACCTCTATTATGCCTTCCTCTCCGGGGCCAACCTGGTGCACGACGTGGGCTACATGGATTCAGGCCTGACAGCGTCCCTGGACTCCCTGGTCATGTGCGATGAAATCATCGGCATGATTAAACAGATAGGCAAAGGCATCAACACCGAGGATGAATACATGGCCCTCCAGCTTATTGACAAAGTAGGCCCCGGAGGAGAGTATCTGACCACTGACCATACCCTTCAGCACTACAAGGAATGGTTTCAGCCCAAACTTCAGGACCGTTCCGACTACGACACCTGGGAAAGGGAAGGCAAGAAACTGATGATAGACAGGATCAAGACGGAAAGGGATCGTATCCTTAGCCAGCACACTCCGGAGCACATCGACGAAAAAGTCCACAGGGAGTTGAAAAAGATCATTGAAGAGGCGGAAATTCGCCACACCAAATAGAAATTGAGCGACCAAGTGTCGTGGTGTGAATTTCCCCACTTTTTTATCAGAGTTAAGGTTTAAAAGAATCCCGCGCCGTCCCCCCATTAGTGAGGGTACGGCAAATAGACAGGAGGATAACCAAATGAGTATTAGGACAAACATGTCGATAAACAGGAGTCCTAAGTTTTCCTTTCTCTCCGAGGACCAGTTGGAAGAGATGTTCCACGGAGTACTGAAGGTCTTAAATGATACAGGGGCTGATGTTCATCATGAAGAAGCCAGGGAAGTATTCAAGAAGCACGGCTGTAAAATCGATGGTAAAAGAGTCCGCATTCCGCCGCATCTTGTAAGACAGGCCCTGCAGTCTCTGCCCCTGATGACCACCATTTTCGATTGGGAAGGGAACGAAAAAATATATATAGAAAAAAACCGGAGCTATTTTGGTCCCGGCCCTACCCTGCTTTACTACAGGGATCCTGAGACCCTGGAAAGAAGGAAGTGCCTGCGCAAGGATGCCACCACTACTGCCAAGGTCTGCGATGCCCTGCCCAACATAGGTTTTGTGGAAGGGCTGGTAACCATAAGCGATGTCTCCCGGGGTACGGATGATGTAATTGAATTCGCCGACATGATCCAGAATACAACTACCCCGATCATGGCCTGGTCCTATCAGCGGGGCGGAGCACGGGATATACACCGCATCGGCTGTATCATGGCCGGAGGTGAGGAAGCCTTCAGGAACAAACCTAACTATATTCTTTACAGCGAACCAATCTCACCTCTGGTCAGTGACTTCCACGCCATTGACAAGGTGATGTACTGCGCTGAACACGGTATTCCCCAGGACTACAGCCCCTGTGCCATAGGCGGTGCCACCGCTCCCGGCAGTCATGCCGGTCAGATCATCATGGCCATGTCAGAATCTCTGGTCGGGATTATCCTGGCCCAGCTGATCAACCCCGGAACCTGCGTAATTCTGGGCGGTGTTCAGTCAATCCTTGACATGAGCCGAGCCATCTATTCCTATGGCGCTCCGGAATTGAATGTTTTAAGCGGCGGCCTGACTGAGCTGGCCAAGTTCCTGGGCCTGCCCATGTTCGGAACTGCCGGCTGTACGGATACCAAGGAGATGGAGATCCAGTCCGGAATCGAGGCTGCCCTCCAGATCCACACCTCCATGCTGACCGGCGCCAACTTTGTCCATGACTGCGGTTATACCGAATCCGGCAAGACAGGTGATATTTTCCAGACTGTCATGGACGATGAGATAATCGGTATGGCCCGGGTAATGGAGCAGGGAATCGAAGTAAGTGACGAGACCCTTGGTCTGGAACCAATCCATAACGTAGGTGCTTCAGGGCACTTCCTCTACGAAGACCACACCATGAAGTGGTTCCGCAAGCACTGGCGTCCCACTCTTATGGACCGCAATAATTACGAAGAATGGGTGAGAAACGGCTCTGAAACCATGAAGGAACGGATCATCAAAAAGACCCGTGATATCCTGGAGAATTACGAAGGTCCTTCCGCCAGAGTTCCCGCTGATGTCAAAAAAGACATTGAAAAAGTAGTAAAAGAAGCGGAAGAAAGGGTCGAAAGAGAAGGACTGTAAATGGAGAGATAAAAGAGCTGAAATCAAAGACCAAGGATCGATATCGTTCGTTCCCTGGTCTTTGATTTTTTTATAAGCCTCTAACAAATCTTTGATCTTGTATCTCTTACCTTTAAGCTCTTTATATGGCTACCCGTACCAATCTCACTGAAGAACAATATGTCCAGTTCACTCTCCTGTCCGAAGGCCAGAAAAGGCTGATATACAGCGAGTTGCTGGAGGTTCTACAGTATACCGGAGCCAACATCCATCATGAGGGAGCCCGCCAGGTTTTTGCAGAAAACGGCTGTACAGTAAAAGACCAGAGGGTCTTCTTTCCTTCCCAGCTTGTCCGCTGGTGCATAAACAACATCCCCCCTGTAACTACCATACATCATTGGGATTATAGAAGTACCGATATACTCAGGATTGAACAGGATCGGACTTATTTCGGCCCGGGGCCAACCTGTCCCTGGTTTATAGATCCGGAAACCGGGGAAAGACGACGTTACCTGCGGAAAGATGCAGCAACCGTGGCCCGGCTCTGTGATGCTCTGCCGGAAATAGGATTTGTCATGTCTCTGGGCACCATAAGTGACGTCCCCAAAGGCCTTTCCGATGTCTATGAATTTGCCGAGATGATTCAAAACAGTACCAAACCTGTAATTGCCTGGTCTTATTCCAAAGAACACTGCCGGGATATTCACAACATCGCCAGTATAATCGCCGGCGGGGAGGAGGAACTCCGCCATCGGCCCATCTATATTCTTTACAATGAACCGATTTCACCTCTCAGCCTGGACCAGCACGCCATAGACAAGCTCATGTGCAGTGCAAAAAGAGGGGTGCCGCAGATCTTTGCCCCGGCCAATTCAGCAGGGGCGACGGTCCCTGCTACCCATGCCGCCCATATAGTGGTCAGCCTGGCTGAATCCCTTATCGGAGTCGTACTCGCCCAGTTGACCAATCCAGGCTGCTGCATCATTATCGGCGGTACCCAGTCCATCATGGATATGCGGGCTACGACCTTTTCCTACGGGGCACCGGAGCTGAGTGTTCTGAGTGCCGGCATATCGGAGATGGCTGAATACATCGGACTGCCCTCTTTCATAGCCGGGGGCTGCAGCGACTCCAAGACAACAGATCTTCAGAGCGCCATCGAGGCCAATATCTCACTCCAGTCTTCCCTGCTCACCCCCGGGAACCTCGTACACGACATAGGCTTTCTGGCCTCGGGTATGACTGGTTCTTTAACCCAGCTGGTTATGGCTGATGAAATCCTCAGCATGTCCCGCAGGATTGTTCAGGGAATTGAAGTGACGGAAGAGACCATGGCCGCTGATGAAATCAAAAGAGTGGGTCCCGGCGGCAGTTACAAGGGAACCGCCCACACCAAAAACCGCTCCCAGGATCATTTCCGGCCGCGCTTCCTGGATCGTAATACTTATGAGGGCTGGGAAGAATCCGGGCGTACCACCATGAAGGAAAGAATAGAAGAGTATACCAGATCTCTTCTTAAAGAACACAAAGGACCGATCAACAAACTTTCCGATCAGAAGAAAATGGAAATAAATCTCATTCTGGATGCCGCAAAAGAATACGGCAGATCAAGTGAATCCCTTGAAAAGAAAAGATCTTAACACAGAGGATTAGACGCCATGCCCCAGGAATTTATTGTTGCGGCAGTCAGCGACAACCGGCCCGGAGTCGTTGCCGCAGTGTCAGAAATTATTTATAAATGCGGCTGCAATATTGCCGACTCCAGCATGACCCTGCTTGGTAATCATTTTTCTCTGAAATGTCTGATCAGGGCAGAAGGCGAAGATGATGTCTACTCTGAACTGACCCGGAGATTCAAGGAACTTGAAGCCAGCAACGATTTGCAGATCTATATTTTCCCGGTAACTCCGAGTTCCGACACCACTAATCCGATTCAGGCAACCGGGCCCCCCCTTTACGAGATCAAGATCCGGGGCGTTGACCGGGAAGGCATAATCTACAAGACCTCTCATCTTCTGGCTTCACGCAACATCAACATAGTAGAACTCAACACTGAGCTTTATGAGAGCAACAGATTGACCTATTACCTCTTTTCCATGCGCATGGTAATAGAAAAACCCAAGGAACTGTCAGAAGAAAAACTACGCCAGCTTCTGGAAGTACTGGCTGATGATCTTAATGAAACAGTAAGCATGAGCCGTTTTTACTACTGTACTTAGGATTGGTTGCATGTTGCAGACTGTAAGTTCTGCCATTCAGGTTTAAAGTCGAGGAAATTGCCAATCACTTAGCCCTGAACCAATAACCTTAAATCTTATACACTGAATTTAATTCATGTTTAAAATAACAGTCAAAAATCTTGCCCGGACTGTGGAGGGAATTGAAGGAGAATCAGTCCGGGACACTCTGGTCCGAAACGGAATCGATATTGACACTCCCTGCAACGGTCTGGGCAAATGCGGCCAATGCGGAGTCTGGGTCGATGAACCGAAGAAATTTCCGGAAACACCTCACGAGAACATCTCCCAGAACAAGAGTGACCAGGGCTTGAGACTGGCCTGTCAGCTTTTTCCGACCACCGACCTTTCTATTCTGGTACCGGAAACCATTCTCCGTACAGACAAAGCCGGAGACCGCATTCTGGCCGGAGACGCCCTGAAATTTTCGGAAATCAACAGTGCAGTAAAGGTTTACGAGACCGCCAACAATTGGTGGCTGCAGTATGACAGAGAATCAGCTCCGCAAGTACTTAAGCAGTGGGCTGCCTTTTTCAGCCCTAAAGGAGTGGCAATTGACCTGGGAACCACCACAGTGGTTGTAACCCTGCTTTCTCTGCGAACCGGAGAAGAACTGGCCACTGTATCCCGGCTCAATCCCCAGATCCGTTACGGACATGATATAATGACCCGCATCCATCATGGGTCGACCGAGGAGGGACTCGAAGAGCTGAGAGAGGCGATCCGCCAGGGACTTGATCAACTTCTGGAACAAGCCTGCAAGGACACCGACTCCAATTTCCTGGAAATTCTGGATATAACAATAGGCGGCAACACTACCATGCTCCAGCTAATTGCCGGGATCAATCCCTATCCCCTGGGTCGGGTGCCTTTTAAAGTGGATATTGAGGGCGGCAGGAGCTATCCGGTTGAAAATTTCGGCTTTCAGGTCAATCCGGAGGCCAGGGTCTACATTCCCCCGGTACTGCATGCCTTCATAGGTACTGACATTACCGCCGGGCTGGTAATGAATAAATCTTTCTTTGACGATTCCAAGGCTGTACATTATATAGATGTAGGCACCAACGGGGAACAGGCCCTCAATCTCCATGGCCGGCGGCTCTTTTGTTCTACGGCTGCAGGACCGGCTTTTGAAGGCATGGGGATCTCCTGCGGAATGAGAGCGGCCATCGGAGCAGTTGAGACTGTAACAACCGATGGTTACGGTCTGAAAATAATTACCATAGGCGACACCCCTGTAAAGGGAGTCTGCGGCAGCGGTCTGCTTGATCTTATAGCCGCCCTGCTCCGCCTCAGGGTTATTGATTACAGCGGACGTTTACAGCCCCGGGAGAACCTTGCTGACATAGATCCCTCAGTTGTCAGCAGGTTGGAACCGGTGGACGGCCAGCCCGCCTTCCGTCTGAACGAAGGTATTTACCTGACCCAGCGGGACATTCGTCAGCTGCAGTTAGCCAAAGGAGCGGTTAGAGCCGCTATAGAAATCATCCTGGATGAAGCGGGGAGTAATTCTTCGGCCCTGGATGAATTTATTATTGCCGGGGGCTTCGGGTCCTCGCTTGATCCTGAAAGTCTGGAAATAATCGGCCTGATTCCTCCCGGCATCAAAGACAAGATTAAATTCACAGGCAACGCTTCAAGGAGCGGCTGTGCCCGCTTATTGACGGACGTGGATGAACGCCGTTTTATTGAAGAAGGCCTTCAGGAAATTGAGCATATTGCCATAGAAGAGGACCCTGACTTCATGGACAGATTTGTCTCTTCCATGGAATTTCCCGAGTACTGAACTCTTACTATTCCAAATCTGTTTGGTTAAGAGTAAAATTAAAAGTAAGACACTGTCCGGAACTGGCGGCCGGGATCTACGCTCTTACCTGATTCAGATCTAATTCGGAACTATCGCAATAAGCCGCCCCCTGTGGGCAATAATAACAATACACTCAATATTAATCTTATCGCCCGCAGGCCTTGTCTTTCTGCGAGCTGTAATAATTCGTAATTTCAAATTAAAATAAAAGGAGGAGTTATGCTTCTTGTAGGAGAATTAATCAATTCCAGTCGGGAAAAAATCGGGCAGGCCATTAAGGCCCAGGACACTGACTATATTAAACAGGTTGCCAAAGACCAGTATGAACATGGGGCGGATTATATCGACATCAATGCCGGCATCTTCGTGGGTGAAGAAGATAAGTATATGACCTGGCTTTTAGAGCAGGTTCAGTCCGTGGTTGAAGCCCCCTGCTGTATAGACAGCCCTGATCCCAAGGTGGTGGAGTCTGCTCTGGCCAAACACAAAGGGGTTCCCATGATCAATTCCATTTCCCTGGAAAAGGAACGCTACGACAATCTTATGCCCCTCGTAACCGGCAACGACTGTAAAGTAGTTGCCCTCTGCATGAGTGACGAAGGCATGCCGGAATCAGCGGCTGACCGGGTTGCAATTGCCGACAAACTGGTCAACAGCTTGGTTCAAAAGGGTATGGACGTGAACGACATCTATGTCGACCCCCTGGTGCAGCCTGTCTCAACCAACGACAAATATGGAGTGGAGTTTTTTAACGCCATCGACCAGATCATGACAACGATCCCCGGGGTTCATACCATCTGCGGAGCCTCCAATATTTCTTTCGGTCTGCCTAAAAGGCCTCTGCTCAACCGTTCATTCATGACCATGGCCATTCTCAAGGGACTGGACGGAGCCATCAGCAATCCCCTAGATAAAAAAATGATGGCCACTATAATTATAGCCGAAGCCCTGGCCGGCAAGGATTCATACTGCATGAATTACCTGGATGCCTACCGGGCCGGCAAGCTTGAATAATAAGTTATAACTTGCGTACATATTTGCAGCAGTAAGCCTACAGGTGGCGCCAAAGCAGCGCGGCTTCCTGTAAAGGCCAACAGAAAAATTTTATGGGAACATTAAACATCCATCTACCTGAGGTGAAAACATCTCTGAGGTTACAGATTACCTTAATCCTTAAACCTTAGCACCTTATCTTAGGAGTATAACCAAATGAGTAAAGAAGGACAGGAAGAAGTTATCGATACCGCCAAAAGCTATTACGACAGTCATGATGCCCACACTTTCTACCACATGATCTGGGGTGGCGAGGAACACCATCTGGGGATTTACCGTACCCCGGAAGATTCGGTATTTGAAGCCAGCCGCCGGATTATCGGCCACATGGCCAGTTTTTCCGACCACCTGGATGAAAATACCAAGGTGCTGGATCTTGGTTCAGGCATGGGCGGGACTTCCCGTTATTTGGCCAAGACCTACCACTGCCATGTCACCGGCCTGAACCTGAGTGAAGTGGAGAATGAAAGACACCGGAAAAAAAACCGGGAACAGGGGCTTGAGAAAAGGATAGAGGTTGTGGACGGCAACTTTGAGGATGTTCCTTTCCCGGACGAGAGCTTTGACCTGGTCTGGTCTCAGGATTCCTTCCTGCACAGCCCCAACCGCAAAAAAGTTCTATCAGAGGCTTACAGGGTCTTAAAAAAAGGAGGGGAATTGATCTTCACAGACCCCATGCAGACCGAAGATGCTTATACTGAATTTATCCAGCCAATTCTGAAAAGAATACACCTGTCAAACCTGGCAACTCCGAGTTTTTATATTCAGAGCGCCCAGGAGATCGGTTTCGAATATGGGGGCTATGAGAACCTGGCCCAGCAGCTAACCAATCACTACGGCAAAATCCTCGAGGACACCGAAGCCAGGGAGGATGAGCTGAAAGCCAATGGCGTAAGTCAGGACTACCTCGACCACATGAAGGAAGGACTGCGTAATTGGGTGATTGGCGGGAAATACGGCCATCTGACCTGGGGAGTATTCTGTTTCCGGAAAAAATAAAATTGTGGAGGGTTAAAACCCTTATAAGAATATGAGAAAGGATGCTGAGGCTCTAAACCGCGAGAGGCTGAATGAGATCCAGGAATGGGGCCAAATCGGTTATTGGGAGATAGACCTTAAAGCCGGTGATTTCACTTGGTCGGTGGGAGCCTGTACCATTTTCGGCATAGAATGGGGAAACGGGAATTACACCCTGGATGATTTCCTGGCCTTGGTACATCCTGATGATCAGGAACGGGTAAGCCGGAAACATTCAAAACAAATTAATGACCCCGAGCCTTTCGAGATCACTTACCGTATCCTGCTCCCTGACGGCAGCCAGAAATATCTTCGTGAAAAAAGCAATCTCACTTATGACGGGAAGGGCCGGCCTGTTTCCTGCCGCTTCCTTATCCAGGATGCCAGCATCCGCACACACGTCCAGTCTCAGGTTGATTTTTCTCGGGCCCAGGTATTCTGGAAGCCGCTGATAGATGCTATTGGCGACTACATCCTGATAATG
>JBKHJR010000074.1:0-11916 GCA_046537975.1 Desulfurivibrionaceae bacterium | reverse complement strand
CCCTGAAGGTCAGATACCAGGACTATGACTGGCGGCTCAACAGGAGTTAGCAGCAGCCCCCGGAACTGTTTCCCGGCGTTTCCTTTTCACCATGGGCCACAGGGGAACAGTCAAAGGGGCCGTAGTGCACCGAACGGTCCCCGCTTACCCGGAAATGCGGAGCCAGCCTGGTTTCCGCCAGCATGGCCGCGGTGTTGCCGCAGACCAGGACGGGTTTGCCGGTGGGGAAGGTGTGGTAATCATCCAGGGCAAAACGGTGGGGCTGGCCGGGAACGGTACCCAGATAAACCGCGGTCTGGCCGTAGTCCTCGCAGATGTCCTCCAGGTTTTCAAGCTTGAAGGCCCGGACGGTCAGGGAATAGAAGTCGATCATGCCGATCTTCTTTTCTATCTCCGGATTGTCCAGGCTGATTTTTCTTTTCTCCACCACCCGGTAATCCGGGCAGCCCAGTTCAGCGAGCATCCGTCTGAAGTCCTCCGCATACATGGCCCCGGCCAGGCACTCTCCGTGCAGAACCGGGTCGTTCATCAGCCCGCCGGGTATCCTGCTGCCGGAGAAGACATCGGAGAAATAGAGTTCACCCCCGGGCTTGAGTATCCGGAAGATCTCGGCAAACACCTTGCTTTTTTCCGGGAGGAGATTCAGGACGCAGTTGGATATGATCAGATCCAGAGAGTTGTCGGAGAAGTACGAACCAACGTTTTCTATGGCATCGTGGATAAAATCCACGTTGGACTGGTTGTAGCCGAACCGTTCGGCCTGACTGCTTCTGTATTTCCGGGCCGTCTCGATCTGGGACTCGGTGAAGTCCAGACCGTAGACAAAGCCTTCTTCCCCGACCAGTTTGGACAGAACATAACTGTCCCTGCCCGTACCGCAGCCCAGGTCCAGGACGTGGAGGCCTTCCAAAACCGGAGGTATGGGGGAGCCGCAGCCGTAGTAGCGCTCCTTGATCTCCTCGGCAATATAGGGCAGAACCTCTCTGACCCGGGAAGGCAGGGCATCGATGGTGCAGCAGGCCGAAGTCTTCAGGTCGGCAGTGCTTTTCAGTTCCTCACCGTAATAGGCCTTGACATTCTCCCCCAGGGAGGTGCAGGATTCTCCCTGTACCAGGGCGCCGTGGCAGCTGCTCCCCTGGCTGGCAGTGCAGGCGTAGCAGTGTTCGTCACAGGTTATTTCAGGGGTGAAGTTGTCGAAATCCACCTCCCAGAACTTCAGATCCTCACAGCCCTTCATCCGGATGCCCAGGGCCAGGTTGAAATCACAATCGTAGACATGGCCCTGGTAGTCGACGGAGACCAGGTGCCGGCACATGATATTTTTCAGGGTCTGGCGGTTAAAGTTATCCACCAGCATTCTGAGATAGTCATCGAACTTACCCTGCTTGACCAGGTAGTTCTTAAACCGTCGTATCGGTGAATTGACGATGGTTATCAGGTTGTTGAAGGTGATTCCGTAATTTTCCCGGAGAAGCTCTTTGTATTCCTTCTCCAGCTGCCCCTGTTCCGGGGGGAGGTGATCCATGGAGGGGTTGTAGACCAGATCCAGGGCCAGGTCCTTCGTTCCGTATCCCATATCGTTCAGTTCCCTGAGAACATTGACGCTGCTGTCAAAAACCCCTTTTCCGCGCTGTCTGTCGGTGAGATCTGCAAAGGCGCTGGGCAGTGAGGCGATGAGCCTGACCCCGTGCTGCCGGTAAAAATCGAGAAAATGGCGATACTCCGGATCGTCCAGCACGGTCAGGCTGGTTCTGACCGTTATATTTCTGCCGTTTGCCGCAAGTTCCCGGACAAACATGGTGAAATTGGGGTTCAATTCAGGGGTGCCTCCGGTGAACTCGATCCGGTCCGTATCCATGGCAAGAAGCTTGGCCAGGATCTTTTCGGCGGTGTGCCGGTCCATATTCTTTTCCCCGGCAGGGGACGCCCCGATGTGGCAGTGGGCGCAGGCCTGGTTGCACCTGTTGCCCACATTGATCTGGACCGTTTCTATATTATTTTTTACCAGGGTTTCCTCTTCCCAGAAACCGGGCTGTGGTATCATATATTCCTCCTCTCTTGTTTATTGATTACATAATCTGAAAATATTACCGGCAACTCTCGCCGCATTCATCACCATTTTTTGCCATCAGAGGCTCCAGTACAACAGTAAAAAGCAGGGAGGCGGCAGCCCCTCCCAGTAAAGGCCCCAGGACATAGACGGTAAGAAAACCGTAATCTCGGTCCGGCAGGGCCGCCTGCTCCCAGCCGGCAAAGTAGGCAAACATTCTGGGACCCAGGTCCCGGGCCGGATTGATCGTCCGGACCCGTTTTGGCTCTTATTGTCTTAAGGGGCAAGCCACTGTATCTTTTTCTGATCGCCGTTGGCAAGCCCGAACATATGATAGATGAAAAATATAATCATTGTCAAAAAAATATCCGTTGATACTGAGGCTGCTGATATGGATTATCTGTGCAGCCGGAGTCTCACGGCCAGATAACCTCCGGCAAGGAAAATCACCGAAATAAAGGCGAGCAGGATCCGGGTCCGGTCCACCGGTCCGCCCAGAGAGGCCCCGGCCGCGTTAAAGAGATAACTGGTCGGCAGGGTCCCGATCAGGGTTCCCAGGAGATAATCCCGAAAACGGATCCCGCAGATCCCCCCGATATAATTAACCATTTCCCAGGGGATGACAGGTATCAACCGTAAGATGAGGATGGATAGAAACCCATTGGCCGAAAGGAGATCATCGACCCTCTTCAGTCTGAACTTCCGGAAGAGCTGGCCGGCACATTCCCTTCCCAGGAAACGCCCGATAAAAAAGGGAAGAATGGAGGAGAGTGAGGCTCCCATAATGGTGTAGAAAGTCCCCAGGTAAGGGCCCCAGATCATCCCGGCGGCCATGGACAGCAGAACTTCGGGAATGGGGAAGAAAGAGGCCCCCATATAAATCAGGATAAACAGAACTGGGGGCCCGGTCCTGCCAGGGAGCCAGAATATCTCTGATCTTTTCCGCAGACAGCTGCTCCTGAAAATCAAAATACCAACCGGCTGTCAGGGTCAGCATGATGAAGAGGAGAAAGATAATAAACTTGAGGGTTCGGGTCTCGAGTTTCTTCATGACGAACATTCCTGTTTTTAGTAGAACCGGGCCCGGTAGTTCGCTCTGCCGGTTTCTATTCATGATATCTTTCCATCAGCCCTTCAATCAAGTATTAAGGTTCAGAGGACAGGTATTCCTACTTGACAGGAAAAGGGTAATTACGGACAATTAGAGGAAATGCTCTGAACCGCTACACGGGAAAACCTTTATTTTTGAGCGGTTGTGGGACAGAGGCTGATCGTTTCGACCTGAACGCCTGGAAAAATCTTCCCCCAACTGCCAGTGAGACCGGTTCGGCCCAGGGATGAGATGAATGATCTGAAAACCGGTCTGTCAGGCAACTGGCAAGATAACAGAAACAAAAGGTGAGGTTAATGCAACTGGAAAAGAAGCATCTGCAGAAGATAGCAGTCGTCCTGGTGATCATAGCCATAATCGCGGGCTACAAGGTCTTCGGCCTGGGAGACTATTTATCTCTTTCCTTTCTCAAGGAGTCCAGGGAGCAGTTCCAGGCAATTTATGCCGAGCATACCGCCGCAGTCATTGCAATCTTCATGGTGATTTATATTATCGTCACTGCGGTCTCCCTTCCCGGGGCGGCGGTCATGACCCTGGCCAGCGGAGCCCTGTTCGGCCTTATCGCCGGTACTATCATGGTCTCCTTTGCCAGTTCCATCGGGGCCACCTTGGCCTGTGCCGTGGCCAGGTTCCTGCTCAGGGACTGGGTCCAGGGGAAATTCCAGGAGAAACTGAAAACCGTGAACAGGGGTATTGAAAGGGAAGGAGCCTTCTACCTCTTTACACTGCGGCTCATTCCCATATTTCCGTTCTGGATGATCAACCTGGTCATGGGAGTGAGCAGGATGAAACTCTTTACTTTTTACTGGATATCCCAGGTGGGGATGCTTCCCGGCACCATTGTTTACGTCAATGCCGGCAAACAGCTCGGAGAGCTGGAATCGGTCTCCGGGATTTTTTCCCTGGAAATCATCCTCTCTTTTGCCCTGCTGGGCATTTTCCCCCTGGCGGTGAAAAAGATAATGAAATTCGTACGGGCCAGAAAAGGACAACCTGAACTGGTCGAATGAGGCTGAAATGGCTCAGTATGATTATGACCTGGGGGTTCTGGGCGGAGAATATCTGCATTATAATGTAATGGGGTCTGACCAAGGTAATTAATTGAAAAATTGGTGACTAACTCGTAAAATCCCTCAATTTTGGCCTCAATACCGATGTTTTTATAGGTAAAATGAAGGTATTCCTGAGGAGCGGTTAGGTCAGGGCAGAAGGGATGATGCACGAGGTTGGAGAAAAGACGTCCCGCCCCTGAAAGAGGGATTTTCAGAACTTTTTTTTTGACTGGGCCGGGGGGCGCTGCTAAACTATATGAAACAGGTCTTGGATATTTGAATTGATGAGAAAATCACAAAAAAAATGGAGGGACAAATGGACACAAAGAATCTCAAGAAAATTCTGGCGGGAATAGGCATTTCCAGTCTGCTTACTGCAGGCGGCATTACCGGCAACGCTCTTGCTTCTCAGAGCGGTTGCGGGGGATCGGATAAGACGGAGCGCAGCAGATCAGGCTGTGGCGGCGGCTCCTCCTGCGGCGGTAATGCCAGCGAAGGCGGGAGTTCCTGCGGAGGCTCTTCCTGCGGCGGTAATGCCACCAAAGGCGGGAGTTCCTGCGGAGGCTCTTCCTGCGGCGGTAATGCCAGCAAAGGCGGGAGTTCCTGCGGAGGCTCTTCCTGAGGGAAGACGCCCTGAACTACGACGAACCGTCTACATGGCATTATCCGACACGGCAGTAGCTGAGCGCAGTGTTGTTAGAGACATCCCAACCAGGCCGAGCTGAAGAGGCATATCGAGAAGACTTGCCAAATTTCCGGAAAACGGCTGGTCTCTAAAACGGCTGGTCTCTTTTCGGATTGCTTGATGCGCAGCGCCGGCATGGCAACCTTAAAGAAGCCCAAGATATGCAACGCCGTTTTCGCGAGGCTTGGCGCCATGCAGATCTCCAGATCTCGTACTTACTGCATCTCGTTTATGAGGTCGTCCTTGGACTGATTTGTCTGAAAAGAAATCTAACAGGCCAATGGCGCTGACTGCAGTGACTGACGGTCACAAACAGCTGCTTACGACTTTCCTCTTAGCCATCCCCGCAGCTCATCCGGCGGTTGTTATGAGGTTAGTGCTGGTTGACGGCCGCTATGGGTCAAGGTGAGAAGCAGGGTACCAGCTATGATAAGACCAGAGGCGATTTTCTTCGACGTTAACGAGACGCTCCTCGACATGAAGCCTGTAAAGGAGACCGTGGGCAAAGCCTTGGGCGGCCGCTCGGAGTTGGTTTCACTCTGGTTCACGACGATGCTGCAATACTCGCTGGTGACGACCGTGGTCGACCGCTACAGCGACTTCGGCGAGATCGCGGTCGCGTGCCTGCGCATGATTGCTCAGAATCAAGGGATTCATCTCGATGAAGCGGCGACGAAAAAGGCTGTCGCCCCGATCCGCTCCTTGCCGCCGCACCCGGATGTCGTCCCGGCACTCGAACGCATTCGTGACGCGAAGTATCGGCTGTTCACGCTGACGAACTCTTCGGAAACGGCGGTCGCCGACCAGTTGAAGAACGCAGGGCTGGACAAGCTGTTCGAGGCAGCGTTGAGTATCGAGGGAGTGGGCCTGTACAAGCCGCACGTCCACGTTTATCGCTGGGCCGCTCGCCGGGTAGGGGTGGATGTGTCCGAGTGCATGCTGGTCGCGGCCCACGGGTGGGACGTGGCCGGGGCAACCTGGGCAGGCATGCGGTCCGCATTTGTCGGTCGTCCCGGCCAGCAGCAGTTCCCCCTCGGCCCAACTCCGGAGCTGGAGATGGCAACGTTCAAAGAGTTGGCGGACAAGCTGGCGACGTTGAGAGGAAGACGCAATAAGCACTCAAATCACAGAAAACCACACCTACATTAATCATCACAAGATTGCATTTCGGCAACAGGGCTCAGTGGGGTAAGTTGAAAAAATCGGACACCAATGTTAATTACCCCTTTTAACGAAGGTGTCAAAATGACGAAAGGTCCTAATGGTCGCTACTCGAAAGAGTTTCGGAACGAGGCCGTAAAATTAGTAGTTGAAAGTGGCGTATCTGACTATGAGACATCGCGTCAACTTTCCCTGCCGAAATCCACCCTTGAAAACTGGGTGAGAGCATTCAGAGCCGGGAACCTAAGTGATATCGGGGGACAATAACCCCCTTTGACCGAGGTCGAGTTGGAGCTTGATCGGGTTAAACGAGAGCTGGCCCAAGTCAAGAAGGAACGCGATATCTTAAAAAAAACCGCCGCGTACTTTGTCAAGGACTTGCTACCCGGTACGCGGTGATCAAAGAGCTTCGGCCTGAGCACCCAGTCCCCTTTACTCTGCTGGACTCTGGAGGTTTCACCAAGTGGTTACTACGACTGGCTGGAACGTCCGGATTCGCCACGTCAGAAAAAAGATACCCGGCTCATCGTCGAAATCAAAGCGGCTCACAAGAGAAACCGGGAAACCTACGGTCCGGAACGATTACAGATCGACCTTGCCGATCATGGCATTCACGTCTGAGTTCACCGGATTAAGCGCATCCGCAAGGAACATGGAATTCGCTGCAAGCAGACGAAAAAGTCAAGGCCACAACGAATTCCAACCACTCGTTGCCGGTCGCTGAGAACCTCCTGGATCAAAATTTTGTGGTCACGTCACCCAATCAGGCTTGGGTGACCGACATAACTTACATCCCCACCGCCGAAGGCTGGCTTTACCTCTCTGGCCATAAGGATCTTTCCACCGGCGAGATTGTTGGCTATGCGATGGGCAAGAGAATGACGAAAAACCTGGTAAGCCAATCTCTCTTCCGCGCCGTCTCAGCCAAGCGTCCGGCTGCGGGTTTGATTCACCATTCAGACCAGGGCAGTCAATATTGCTCCCTGGAGTACCAGAAATTGCTTGGCCTGTTCGGTATGCAGGTTTCCATGAGTCGCCGAGGAAACTGCTATGACAATGCCCCCATTGAAAGCTTTTGGGGGATGCTGAAAAATGAGCTGGTTCACCATCGCCGCTACGCTACACGCTGGAAGGCGATGCAAGAGATCACAGAGTACATCGAAATCTTTTACAACCGCCAAAGGCGCCAGAAGCGATTAGGCTATCTCTCGCCAGCGGTATACGAACAGAAATATTTCAAAGAGCTAAAAGCAGCATAGAATTTTGGTGTCCGCTATTGTCGACCGACCCCAGTTTTTCTTCAGCCTGAAGGGCCGGGCCTGCAGCTGTGGCGAAGATGAGGTCTGCGGGAAGGGATGAGGTTCTGCTGACAAGCCTTGAAACCATGTATTTAGAAGCAGAAATTATCAACCGGCCTTATTAAAGGGAAAAAGTATGACGAAACAGAATTGTGGTCTGGGAACAACCGGATTAAGGTATGTAGGGATTTTAAGAAAATTTACCTTCCAGGATGACGCTCAGTTTCTTCTTAACCACTCATTCTGTAAAAAGTTAACGTGATACTGGGGCTTTTGTCCTTTTTTTTAAATTAAATTTTGGTATATTGGGGTTGATTCATTCTCAGAAGTCCGTACTTCGAGGAGAGTGAAAATATGGGTGGAAATTTTCAAAAGGTTAATCAATAATTGGCAACAAAATACAAGTCAATCGCTTGTTTTTATTGATAAAGGGCCACCTTAGCTCAGATGGTAGAGCATCGGATTCGTAACCCGAAGGCCGGCGGTTCGACTCCGCCAGGTGGCTCCAGTTCCAGACAAGTTTTGCCTGTCTTTGAGTATAAAAGAAATACCAGGAAGTGTTATATAAATTGATTGATAAAACCGACACCCCCAATTCCAGACCACATGTCTACAAAATAGACATGTACCGCTTTAAATGAATTTTATTCATCACCTTCCCCAGGCTTCACTTCTGCTGCGAGCAGATACCACCATTCTCCAAGCGAACCAGATCGCCTCGGATCTCTTTAAATATGACATCTCCGATCTTATGGGGAAACAGCTTACCTCATTACTAAGTCCCGACAACCGGGCGAACTTCCTTGACAAACTCGAGAAGTTGTCCTCAGAACAGGTTCTGACATGGAAGACCGATTTTTCCTGCGGAGACAACTTTACCCGGAAAATCACCATTAACTTTGCTCGTCTGCCCGGAGAAACGATCATAGCCCAAATGCAGGAAGACAAACCTGAACCGCCTGAGAAGGACGACCGCTACCGCAAAATAAAGCTTCTGGAAGCTCAATGCCAGCAGGCCTGTGCTGCCATAATCCTGATCAATGAAAATGAGGAGGTTGTTTATTCCAACAAGGAATTCGGCAAAATGTGGGATATTACCTCTAACAACAGCGCGCCCCTTGACCTTGACCAGACATTTGTTCCCGTACTGGAGCAATTAAAAGAACCTGATAATTTTCTGGAAAAGATCAAATATTTTTGCAAATCCTCCAATAAAACCACTAACGATGAACTGGAACTGAAGGACGGCCGTATAGTTCAGGAGCATTCCTACCCCATATATAAAAAAGAACACTATCTCGGCAGATTATGGCATTTCATTGATATCACAGAGTTTAAGAGAGCCAACAAAATCATTAACCGGCAGCAGAATTTTCTGCAGGCTGTCCTGGAAAATATCCAGGACGGCATTATTGCCTGTGACAAGGACTACAGGCTTACTTTTTTCAATCAGGAGGGCCGGGAACTTCACGGTCTGGACAAGGACACTTTTACTTCAAAAAAGTGGACAGAAAAGTACAAGTTATACAAAGAAGACGGCATTACCCCGGTTCCTACCGATAAACAACCACTTTTCAGGGTTCTTCAGGGAGAGAAGATCTGCAATGAAGAAATGGTCATCAAGGCCGCGCAATCTTTTAAACACCATCACCTCCGGGTAAGCGGCCAGGCCATTTATGACAACGGGAACAGCGTTTCCGGTGCTGTAGTGACCCTGCATGATATAACAGACCTGAAAAATGCCCAGCATAAGCTCCAGCACATGGCCTATCATGATTCCTTGACCGGTCTGCCCAACAGGAGACTTTTCCATCTCCTCCTAACTCAGACGGTCTACCAGGCCAGAAGGGAGCAGCACAAGGTAGCTGTCTGTTTCTTCGATCTGGACAACTTTAAACTGGTAAATGACAAACTGGGTCATTCCGAGGGAGACAGGATGCTGATAAAAGTAACCAGAATAGTGCGCAGTTGCCTGAGAGTTTCAGACATGATCTGCCGGTGGGGAGGGGATGAATTTGTTGTAGCCCTGCCTCAGATAAACCACAGGAAAGACGCAACTCATATTGCCGAAAAGATACGCCGGAACATTGAACAGGAGATACTTCAAATATACCCTGAATTTTCAGTAACCACCAGTATGGGAATAGCTCTATATCCCGATCATGCCTCCCATCCCGACAACCTGATCAGGATGGCGGATATTGCCATGTATCTGGCCAAACAGAAAGGGAAAAACAGATTCTATTTCAGTGATCCTGAGCTTACTCCGGAAGGATTTGATAACAGTAACATTATCTGGGAATGAAGGTCCATAAGGCAGGTGCTGTTTTTCTGATTACGTCTTTCTTTATCATTTTGCCAGGTGCTTTCCGTTTGTAAACAGATTTGTACTTAGGAATCGGCCGGGAAAGTTATTTCTCGTTAAACAGCTTTCTGAACATCTCCTTTTCTTCCCGGGAGAGCAGATCATTACCTTTCAAGGCGTTCTTCAACCGTCTATCGGATTTTCGCCGTTCATACTTGCGGCGCTCACCACCCCGTCTATTAATCTGTCTCCGTTCCCCTTGACGGCGTTCGCCCTGACGGCGGTCCTCGAACCCCTCGAAAGGCAGAAGAGGCTGACATCGCCGGTCACCCTGCCTTCGTTCCTTCTGTCTTCGTTCTTGCTGCCTTCTGTCTGATGCCCTGCGCCTTTCATATTGACGCCGCTGCTTTTTTCTTGCCATTGTTATAATTACAAATGAGTTGTCACTGTACTCACCTTCCGAATTCCTATGTAAAAAATTTTAATCCCTTATAGATAGTATGATAGTATATATATTAATAGCAGTAATGTATCCCGTTTTAAAGTGTTATTAGTATAATAATATTAAACAGAAGCGCCTGTATATGCTTTTTATACTCCATTATAAACTGTAATCAGCTCTTCTATTTTAGATTAAATATAAAATATGAGAAGGAACCACGATTTAAAATAAAAATTATGAAACAACTTATTCCCCTGATTTCTATTTTCTTAATTCTGCTTAACGGTTGCGCAGTCAATCCTGTAACCGGAGAACGGGAACTGAATCTGCTTCCGCAGGGCCAGGAAATTGCCATTGGTAAACAACAGTACCTCCCCTCTATTCAGATGCAGGGAGGCCCCTATGCTGTTGACCCGGAGATCAACAATTATGTCCGGGAGGTTGGCGGAAAACTGGCTGAAGTAAGTGACCGTGAGCTACCTTATGAATTTGCGGTTATCAACAACTCTGTTCCAAACGCTTGGGCCTTGCCCGGCGGCAAAATTGCAGTAAACCGGGGACTGCTGTTAGAGCTGGAAAATGAAGCGGAACTGGCTTCAGTAATAGGGCATGAAATAGTGCATGCCGCCGCCCGGCACGGGGCCAAGCAGGTGGAAAGAGGTCTCTTTATCCAGGGGGGGCTTATGGCAACCGGCCTGGCCTTAAGTGACAGTGAATATGCCGGCCTGGCAGTAGGCGGTGCCCAAGTGGCAGCTCAGTTGATAAATCAGAGATACAGCCGGGAAGCAGAGTTGGAAGCAGACTATTACGGTATGCAGTATATGACCAGAGCAGGCTATGCTCCGGAAGCCGCGATCAGCCTTCAGGAAAAATTTGTCGAAATGGCCGATGCCGGAGAATCCAGCTGGCTGGAAGGGCTGTTCTCCAGTCACCCTCCCTCCCGGCAAAGGGTAGAAGCCAACAAAGAAACCGCGCGGAGCCTTCAGATCCAGGGTACGACTGCAAGAGAACGTTATCAGCGGAAAATCTCCTCTATCCGCAAGAACGCCCCTGCCTATGCCGCTTATGACCAGGGAATTTCCGCTCTCAAAGAAAAAAAACTGGATGAAGCTGAAAGGCTTGTAGCCAAGGCTATTGAAATTGAACCAAAGGAAGGAAAATTCTATGGTCTGCAGGGTGATATCATGGCTGCCCGCGGAAAGTATCAACAGGCTCTACAGACTTATGATCAGGGTATCCATCAGCCCGGGGAATTTTTCAGTCTCTATCTTCAACGGGCCCTGGTCAGAAAAAAACTAAAGCAAACAGAAAAAGCTAAAGCGGATTTTCAGAAGAGCCTGGAACTTCTACCTACGGCATTGGCATATAATGAACTGGGCGAACTGGCTCTTGCCGGAAATCAGAGGCAGGAAGCCAAAGAATATTTCCGGCAGGCGGCCTCTTCTTCCTCCCCTGTAGGACAGGAAGCGCGTATTTCTCTGATTAAACTGGATCTGGCGGACAATCCGGGCAAATACATCAAGCTGAAGGGAAAGGTAAATGACAAAAATATGGTGGAAGCAATCAGTATCACCAACACTACTCCCCGACCTGTAAGCGGTGTTGCTATAAAAGCCGCCTATACCGGGGAGGACGGCAGCCCTCTGCAGAAAAGGCTTGAGTACTCCCCGGAGATCGGCGCCAGCCGGACAGTTGAGCTTAAGGTTAACCTGCCGGCCCGGGATCTGCAGCTCCAGGTAACCGGAGCCCGCATCAACTAATCGAGTAGGGTGAAGCGGGGTGATCAACTCCGCTTCATCCCTCTCACAGAAC
>JBKHJR010000096.1:0-2793 GCA_046537975.1 Desulfurivibrionaceae bacterium | reverse complement strand
CATCAGTCCTCAGGGACAGGACCTGCAGATTAAGATTTATCTTGGCCGGAGCTGAAAGTATCAGACAAGAGGATCCCCTGGAGTTCACATCAACCACATGATTTCACATAACGCATCTTGAGATCATAGAGGATCTCGCTAAGCATATTCTTTTCATCCTGGGCAAGATTACCCTCGGTCTTTTCTTTGAGCATCTCCAGGGTATCAATGGTATGTTTTGCCAGAACGAGATCCTTTATCCGGTCACCTTTAACAGGATCCGGCAACTCCCCCAGATGGTAGAGCACCGTGGTATTCAGTGACATGACCAATGCGGAAAAAGTAACTTCCGGCATCACGCACTGGCCGTCAACCATTCGGCCGCCTGCCTCTCTACATTTCTCTTCTTCCGGTTTCCCTGAGTCTGCCGCCATTTTCCAGTCTCCTGCTAATATCATAGGGGATATCGACCTAACTATTATCAGATAGTGACGACCATAGCATCATCTATCTTGTCTAATTCTTTCACTTTCTTAAGAAGATTCTTGTCAACTACCGGGTCAGTGTGAAGCAGGACAATATTCTGATTCTTAGTGCCTTCATCAACCCGCATCCCCATAACCATGGTTGAAATATTAACACCTGACTCACCGAGGAATGTCCCTATTTGACCCATAACCCCGGGAGTATCCTTGCTGAGGATAAAAAGCATGTTGCCGGTGGGCTCCAACTCAAGCCGGAAACTGTTAAACTGTACCAGCCTTATTTCACTCTTACCGAACACAGTACCTGCCAGGACATTCTCCCCCTTGGTGGTTTTTACGCGAACAGAAAGAAGGCTGGTAAAGGCATCCCCTTTTCTGGTCTTGGACTCGGTTACCTTTATCCCTCTTTCTTTGGCAATAACCGGGGCATTGACATAGTTGACTGCATCGCCGATGATGGGGGTGAAAAAACCTTTGAGAAAAGCAACTGTAATAGGATCGGTTTCCATATCAGCAAGATTGCCGATAAAATCAATCGACACCTCCTGGACACTGCCTTTGGTAATCTGCATATGAAATGAACCCAGCATATTGGCTAGATTGACAAAAGGCCTGACCTTGGAAAGGACTTTGGAACTCACGGAAGGAACGTTAACCGCATTATTTATGGTACCTTTCAGTAGATAGTCAGAAATCTGTTCCGCGATAGCAGAGGCCACGTTCTCCTGGGCTTCAGCAGTTGATGCTCCAAGATGGGGGGTGCAGATAAAATTATCCAGCTTAAGCAGAGGAGTGGTTTCCAGGGAGGTTGGCTCCTGCTCAAAAACGTCCAGGGCGGCACTCCGTATCTCACCATTCTCCAAGGCCTCGTAAAGGGCATCTTCATCAACTACCCCTCCCCTGGCGCAGTCAATGAACATGGCCTCATCTTTCATGGTCTTGAATTCATTGGTGGAGATAAGTTTAGTGGTTTCTTTGGTTAAAGGAACATGAACGGAAATATAATCAGAGCGCTTGCACAAATCCTCCAGGGAGACCAGTTCAATCCCCATCTTCTCAACCACATCCTCCGGCATATGGGGGTCATAAGCAAGTACCTTCATATGGAGCCCCTGGGCCCGGTTGGCAACAATGGCGCCGATCCGGCCGATACCGACAATGCCCAGTTTCTTGCCTGTCACTTCCCTGCCCTGAAACTTTTTCTTGTCCCATCCCCCCTCCTTCATTCTGGCAGTGGCCTGGGGGATATTCCGGGTAAGAGACATCATCATGGAAATGGCATGTTCCGCAGCAGTGGTGGCATTGCCGTCCGGAGCATTCATCACTACTATACCCTTCTGACTGGCAGCGGGGATATCAACATTGTCAAGGCCTATACCTGCCCGGCCGACTACTTTCAGATTTTCAGCGGCTTCAATCAGCTCCTTGGTAACCTGGGTGGCACTGCGGATAACCAGACCATCATACTCGCCAATAATGGCTTTCAATTCGTCAGGTTCCAGTCCTGTCTTGACATCTACATCAAAACCGGCTTTTTCCAGGACTTCCACCCCAATCGGTGCCAGGTTGTCACTTATAAGTACTTTCATATATTCTCCTAAATCCAGTTTTTCCGAAAACTTTAAGCCTTGTTGCCTATGGGGATCCCCCCTTCTTTCAGTCATTAAAACAAAACTTACAGGCTTAAACTGATTATATGCACTTACTAACTATCTAAATATTAAGTAAATTAGTATACGCCATAGAGGCGTTTTGTCAAGGAAAACATATCGGCAGTACCCTCTCAGACCGCTTCAATCCCGAAAACAGGCGGAAAAATCAGCCGGGCCCTCATCCTCATCATCATCTTCCTGCTCAGTCAGTCCCAGCGCTCTTCTTGTCAGAATTTCCTGCCGGAACTCCTCATATTTTTTGGCCAGCAGCTTATCCACAAAAGACTTTCTGCCCATATAATCAATACTGTTCTTCCTCAGGCTGTCCATCAGAAAAACAGTCGCCCCCTCTTTATCATTTTCATCAACAAAGTTAAGCTCCCGGCTCATCTCAAAAGACAGATTTCCGCCGAACTTTTCTTTTATATCTTCAACCAGGCCGGGGTCATCTTCCGCCTCCAGCTTCTTTTTGAAAAATTTTTCCGGCAAACCGGTAGCTGCGATACATTTAATCTTGATCAACCAGCGGTCGCCTGCCACTTTACGGCTGAGATCATACATCGACACTGACAGATTGTTGGCCAACTCCAGATTTTCCAGTAAAACAGATTCTTCTCTCATTCAGATATTCTCTTAATAACTGTGGTTGCTTAGGTTACAGGAACATAGTAATATAT
>JBKHJR010000073.1:0-12269 GCA_046537975.1 Desulfurivibrionaceae bacterium | reverse complement strand
GGACTATTCAGTTATAAACATTGCCATATAACGTACTTTGAGTACGGTAAAAGAAGATGCGGATACAACTTGACCGAGGGGAACTCTATGATACTATAAAAAAAGATTTTTTTCTTAAATTCTTTGAACCGATATTTGAATATACCCCGTTGTGATTATTTTGGCAAATTAATTTATATAGTTTTATTTTTCCGGATTGAGTACTTGCTCTTGCTGCCGGCAGGTTTGCAATTTTTTAATCTTTCGGCTCTGCCAGCTCCCTGATGAGATCGGGCAGCAGATATGTGCCGTGACAGATGAGTTCTGCGGAACGTGCGGTTTCGGATTTTATGGTTAATTCTATTTCCAGGCGGTCGGCAGGCATGAGACCTCCCAGGCGGTCCGGCCATTCAATTACTGTAAGTCCTTCTCCGTACATATACTCTTCAAAACCCAGATCCTCGAATTCATCTACCGTGGTCAGGCGGTACAGGTCAATATGGTAAAAGGGAAGACGGCCGGGATACTCCTGCAGGAGATTGAAGGTGGGGCTGGTTATATAATATGAAGACGGAACCTCCAGACCTCTGCCGATAAACTGGGTCAAGGTAGTCTTACCGGCCCCCAGGTCACCGGCCAGGGTGATGATGTCCCCCGGCCGAGCAGTTCGTCCCAGCCGGCAGCCAAGATCACCGGTCTTGTCCAGGCTGTATAGTTCGATTTTCAAAGTCCGGTCCGTTAAGATCAGTTCCAGGTTTTGGGGGTTCGGAATAAAAAATTATTTGGCTTGTGGTTCCTGAACTCGTTTGTGACAGAAAAGGCAGCGGTATTTAGGCGGATGGTTTTCAGGGAAGGGAACCATTTTATCTTCGCCGTGGCACTCGCCGCAATGTTTTTCCGCCTCCTTTTCCTCCATGGCGAAAAAACGTTCGTGATTCTCATCATGCGGAATTTTGGCAGTGGTTTCTTCCGGAGCCCGCCATAGGAAAAAGAGAATAGCCCCGCACAAGACAAGAAAAGCAATGGTCAATAAAGGGCTTTTGCGGATTTTTTCATTATCGGTCATATTTTTCTCCGATTTTGGTTAAAAAGTGGCTTTTGGATGAGCCACCTGAGTAAAGTGTGAAACATCTAATTTCTGAAAAGAGCATTGGTTAAGGATTGTCTAACCTTAAGCCGTTGGCACTTTTCCAATATCGTAAAATAATTTTTCAAACGGTTCCGCCCAAGTGCCGGCAACTTGTGCTTTAAAAGAGATTTTTACGGAATCTCACTTGCCGGTACCGATCAGGTTTTTGAACCTGAGAATTTATATCTTTTCGATCATCAATATATACCATAACGGTTTTAGTGGGAGCAATGGTTTATTCAGGTAAGGCTGAGGGCATTTAACAACCTCGATTAAGCCGGCCGGCGGCTGTTTTAAAGAAGTTTCATTTGAGGTTTATTGACCTGCTCTTCAGGAACTTTTTACGGGCAGCCATGTCTTTTTATAGAAAAAGACGAGGGATTGGCCTGAAAAATTAAAAAAGAGACATGATAAGACAGGATGCAAAGAGAAAGCAGTAAAAACACCCATAAGATTCTGGAGATTGCCGTTGAAAATACAAATGATGCCTTTGTCACTATAGATGAAGATCATCAGGTGATTTTCTTTAACAGGGCCGCCGAAAAGATATTTGGTTACAGCCGCACTGAAGTTGTGGGCCGCGATTTAGACACCATAATGGCACCGGCTTGCAGTAATAACCACCGTAAGGCCGTAGAACGATATGTCAGGACGAGAGTTCCTGAACTGATCGATCATGTTAATGAGATAGATATTGTGCGAAAAGACGGTGAGACTTTTCCTGCCGAGATTTCTTTTTCAGTAGCTGAATTGGAGGGCAGACTTTATTTTACAGGAATTGTAAGGGATCTTACCGAAACCAAGGCTCTTAAGGACCAGATTCACAAATCCGAACGTTTGGCCGCTCTCGGCCGTTTTGTGGCAGAAACGACCCACGAGATCAAGAGACCCCTTATGCTTATCGGAGCTTATTCACGGCAGCTGCTCAAGGGAAAAGATATAGAAAAGGCCGATGCCAGACTCGGCATGATAGTTGACGAGGTTGACAGGCTGGAGAATCTCCTCCTGGAACTGAGAGAAATGTACCAACAGCGATCTCTGAATTATCAAGAGGTGGATATTATAGATCTTTTGCAAAATGTTTTGTTGCTTATAGAAGATGAATGCAGGGAAAAACCGATAGATCTCACAGCCAGGACATGCAGAGGTCCTGTTTTTATTGAGGGCGACATAGAAAAACTGAAGCAGGTGTTTTTGAACATAATAAACAATTCCATTGAAGCTACACCAGAGAAGGGCAGGCTCTCCGTAGAGACTGAATTGTCCGGCGGCCAGGTAACCGTTGCGATCAGGGATAACGGCTGTGGTATATCGGAAGAAGATAAAAAAAATATTTTTTCTCCGTTTTTTACCACCAAAAATCATGGTACCGGTTTGGGGCTAAGTATCACTAAAGATATTATAGAAAAGCATAAGGGGTGTTCATTTACAGTGGAAAGCGAAGAGGGGAAAGGGACCACATTTCGGGTTATTCTGCCGGTACGTCATAATACGTTCCTTAAGAACATGGATTAGCAAATGACGGCCTGAAGGCAGAGTCGGGAGAGTTTTTGAAAAATTATATCGGGGCAGTCTTGGACAGAGTCTCTGCATGTGTATCTGAGATGTGTAATGCCCTGATTCCCATTATAATTTCTGATCCTGTTGTGAACCAAGTTCCAGGGCCTGATAATTCAGGAGGCCCAGCCTAAGAGCTATGATCAGTAATTCCGGCATGGTTTTCATGGTCAGTCGATTTCTGCCGATCAGGCTGAGCAGTCCGGTATGGAGCTTATGTCTTTTTATAAGCTTGGAAAGTTCCGGAGATGATCGGTCCTGATCTGCTATGCAGTGGGCGGCGTCTTCCCCGGAAAGGATGGCGGAATAGATTCCCTCGCCGGTAATCCCGGATGCAAGCCCTGCGGCGTCGCCTACCAGAAAACGCCTGCCGAATCGCCAGCCCCGGTAATCAAAATTTATCAGGGCCGCTTCAGGTGTAAGGCCCTTTCTGTTTATGCCCTGTCTGTCCATCCAGTGATGCAGTCCGGCCTTGAGCCTGGCAGGCCTGATGTCTTGGCGGCAGGCATAAGCCCCAATTGATGTTTTGTGCCGGTGCGGAAATATCCAGCTGTAACCGGTTTTAAAGATTTTCGGGTCGAGATGCCAGACCATGTCCGGAAAACTTTCGGGCAGATGATACTGGATTCCTACCCCTATTCTGGCTACAGGCAGACCGAGATAATTCCGGACCAAGGAGGCTGCCCCATCCGCTCCGACCAGGAAGTCATATCTGTAGCTTTGGGTTTTGGTTCTGACCCTTTCTTCATCAATCTCTGTTACCTGTTCCCCTGTTTTGATCAGCGCCCCTGCATTCCGGGCTTTGCCGACCATCCATTGGGCCAGTTTTTCTCTGTCAACTGTGGATACAATGGGTTCGTTGGAACTTATAACAGCTTTTTGCAGACTGGAAGTTATATATTGCTTCTGAAATTGTTTTTCGATTATATGATGAGCGATGTACTGAGAAGCTCCGGACCAGGTTATGCCGCCGGCGCAGACTTTAGGGCCGATCCTGTTCCGGCGCTCAAGAAGAAGGGTGTCTATCCCTTGATCTGCCAAAACGGAGGCGCAGGCAAGACCGGCGGGTCCTCCGCCTATGATTATGGTTTGAAAGTGCATACTGTATTACAAGATTAAGGGATATAAGATTTTTCGTTTCGTATATTTTCCTCTGCCTTCCGCTTTCTGCCTTCTGATCAATGTCATTGCGTCATTATCTGGAAATGGTATTATAGCAGATCAATGATCTGACCATTAAAACATTGATAATACTTTCAACCTGATACGTGGAAAAATTATGACTACCAAAAGAAGATATAACAGAAAATTACTGCCTAGTAAAAACATTGTCTTAGCTACTGTAATTATCATAGTCCTGATAGCTGCGGCAATTGCCTTTTATCTATACTTTGAGCGGGAAAAACCTACAGTAACCATTGCCGGTGAAGTTGACCGGGTCGGTCTTAAAAAAGAATATACATTATTAGTGGCTGACCAGAAAAGCGGTCTCAGCCATGTGAAAATTAAGGTACGTCAGAAGGACCAGGAAAAAGTTATCGAAGAAAAGGACTTCGAGCGCCTGAAGAGCCTGCCCCCTAAAGGGACAGAAAAATGGGAGAGCACCATTGTCCTGGATACTGAGCAACTTGGTTTGAAGGATGGTCCGGCTGAATTGATTATTGATGCCAGCGATTTTTCTTTATGGAATTTCTTTCGGGGTAACCTTACCCGGAAAGTATATCCTATTACTGTTGATACCAAGCCGCCAAAGGTGAGCCGGATCGATTCCTCCCGTTATATCCAACCGGGAGGGACCGGAATCGTGATTTATTCCGTGGAAGGAGATGCCTCATCCCATGGAGTAATGCTGAACGGTTATAATCATCCGGGGAGTCCTTTACCCGGAAAAGAGGGGCAATATGTCGCCCTCATAGGGCTGCCCTATGATGCGGAGAAGATCCAGGATCTGCAGGTGGAGGCCAGGGACAGGGCGGGCAATTTGGGGAGAGCCAGATTCGGCCTTATTCTCAAGAAAACAGGAGAAAAACATGACCGAATTAATATTACCGATTCTTTTCTTGACTGGAAAATCCCGGAGTTCTCTTCCTATCTTAAAGAGGTAAGTGGGGATAAGATCGAAAAATTCCTCTATATCAACGAGACAATCCGGAAAAAAAACAATGAAAAGATTATGGAATTATGTGCCGATTCTTCTGATGAGCGGCACTGGGAGGGGCGTTTTCTGCGGATGCCGGGCCAGAGGATGTCAAAATATGCCGATCGCCGTACTTACTTCTATGAGGGCAAGGAAATAGATCAACAGGTTCATCTCGGCATTGATTTGGCCTCACATAGTAATGCCGATGTAGAGGCGGCCAATCACGGACTGGTTAAGTTTGCAGATAATCTGGGAATATACGGCAAGACAATAATAATTGATCATGGTCTCGGTCTATTCAGCCTTTACGCCCATCTGGGTAATATGGATGTCAATCCCGGAGATCCTGTCGAAAAAGGTGAAAAAATTGCCACCACCGACACTACTGGTATGGCCGGGGGGGATCATCTCCATTTCAGCATGCTGGTAAACGGGGTCTTTGTTGACCCTGTGGAATGGTGGGATCGGCACTGGATTGAGAATAGCATCCTGACTTACTTGCCTTAAAGTGTTATGGTTCAGGGGGCTTTCGGGGTTTGGGGGCATCCTGAATACTGAACTAAGGATTGCACTTTTATGTCCAGAATAGAAATCCTTCCCGAGGAACTGGCCAATCAGATCGCCGCCGGTGAAGTAATCGAACGACCCGCTTCCGTGGTCAAGGAGCTGGTGGAAAACAGTATTGATGCCGGTGCCTCCAGAATAGATATCCAGGCGGAAGGCTCCGGTACCCGGTTGATCAGGGTCATTGACAACGGCTGGGGCATGGATGAGGATGATGTCCTCCTTTCACTGGAGCGCCATGCCACCAGCAAACTGACCAGAAGAGAGCAGCTTTCCTCTATCAACACCCTGGGCTTCAGGGGGGAGGCAATTCCCACTATCGCCTCGGTTGCCAGGGTCAGTATTACCTCTATGACCGACGGGGCTTCTCTGGGAACTCAAGCTGATATCCGTTACGGTGAATTGCGCAAGGTTCACGAAAGCGGGGCTGCTCGTGGCACTGTAGTGGAGGTCAGGGATCTCTTCGGCAATGTCCCGGCCCGCCGCAAATTTCTTAAGACACAGAGGACAGAAACCAACCATATAGAAGAGACGGTGATCAATACCGCTCTCAGCAGGATCGATCTGGCCTTGACCTATGAATTGAACGGCCGGAGAATCCATGCTTTTTCCGAAGCTGAAACCCTGGAGCATCGTTTAAGGCATGTTACTGGAATAAGGGATGAAATGGATCTCATCCGGATAACTTCACCCGGTCAGGGTGGGGATATCGGATTGGCCGGTTTACTCCTTTCTCCGGAACAGTCCCGGTCCGGTGGAGGGCGTCTCCGGCTTTTTGTAAACAACAGGCCGGTTCAGGACAGGATGATAAGCCATGCGGTGGCTGAGGGCATGCAGGGTTTCCTTATGAAAGGCAGACGGCCGAACGGTGTCCTCTTTGTCAATCTTGCCCCGGAGCAGGTGGATGTCAATGTGCATCCGGCCAAGCACGAGGTCAGGTTTACCAGACCTCATATAGTCCATCAGATTATAGTCCAGGGGGTCAGCTCCGCTCTGGAGGATTACCAGAAAAAGATAAAGCATTCCGTCTTCAGTTCTGCTGCGGCAGAAATGGAAACAGGACGGAGGAAAGCTGAAAACAGAAAGGGTGAAGAGGGAAAAAGAGAGGCGGAGCTCAGTGGCGCTATGAATGAAGAGGGATCTTTACTCCAGGCCGCCGAGGAGCATGAGGCCAAATACCTCAGCCTGTCTTCACCCGGGTCCGGTACCCGGACACTATCTTCTCCGGAAGTCGGAGCTGGAGAAAACCGCAGTCCGGAGACAGAAGAAGGCTTTTTAAACCGGTTGACCTATATAGGCCAGTTCCGGGGCTCTTATCTCCTCTGTGAAAGCAGGCAGGGTCTGGTGGTTATTGATCAGCACGCCGCCCATGAACGTCTGCTTTATGAAAGCCTGAAAAAACAGTACAGTAAAGCTAAACTGACTTCCCAGTCCCTTCTCTTCCCGGAAGTCATGGAGTGTGACCATGAGCGGGAAAGGGTTCTTGATGAACACAGGGAAGAGATAGAACGGCTGGGCTTTGAAATCCAGCCCTTCGGTGGAAAATCCTATGCCATAAAAGCTGTTCCTGTTCTGCTCTGTCATCTCGGCCCCTTGGAAGCGGTGGAAGGTCTCTTTTCTCCCTATCTGGAACAAATGAAAACCAGCGGGAAAGGAGCTACCCGTCTGGAAGATGTCCTGGCCGGTATGGCCTGCAAGGCTGCGGTCAAGGCCAACCACCCCCTGCAGGAGATGGAAGGGGGGGAACTGCTTAAAAGGATGCAGGAGGCAGATATCTTTTCGCACTGTCCCCATGGCAGGCCTGTCTTGAAGCAGTTCAGTGAGGAAGAGGTAAGAAAGTGGTTTTACAGGACATAAAGGGCAGCAGGAAGTTGGAAATTAGAAGGTGATATGGAAAGTATAATAAAACTGATATCAATGAGGTAAGACAATGACAACATTATTAAAGACTGATTTTGAAAACTTAAAGCTCTTGAACCGGGGGAAGGTCCGCGATCTTTATGAAGTAGAGGATAAGCTCCTCATGGTTGCCACCGACCGGATCTCCGCCTTTGATGTGGTTATGGACGACCCTGTTCCCCATAAGGGGGAAGTCCTGACCAAACTTTCCACTTTCTGGTTTGACTATCTAAAAGACATAATAGGCAATCATCTGGTCAGCACTGATCCCGATCAGTATCCATCAGTTTGCAAACCTTACCTGGAGGAGTTGAAAAACAGGAGCATGCTGGTCAGAAAGGCCGACCCCCTGCCGGTGGAGTGCATAGTGCGGGGCTATATCTCCGGATCATTCTGGAAGTCCTATAAGAAAGATAACAATGTCTGCGGTTTTGAATTGCCGTCAGGACTGCAGGAATCCCAGGAGTTACCAGAGCCCATTTTTACACCCTCGACCAAGGCGGAAGCAGGCCTCCATGATGAAAACATCTCACTCGACAAGATGGCCGAGATGGTGGGGGAGGAAGAGACCCGCAGGATCTCCCGGATTTGCCTTGAGCTTTATAAAAAGGCCTCTTCCTATGCCCGTGGCAGAGGCATTATCATTGCTGATACCAAGTTCGAATTGGGCTGGTATAAAGGAGAACTCATCCTGATCGACGAAGTCCTGACCCCGGACTCCTCCCGTTTCTGGCCCGCGGATGACTATCAGGTGGGACGCGGCCAGGCCAGTTTTGACAAGCAGTTCCTCCGGGACTATCTTTCTACTCTGGACTGGGACAAGACCCCACCCCCGCCGCCCTTACCTGCGGAGATAATTGAGAAGACCAGCAAAAGGTATCTGGAAGCCCTGGAGCGCCTGATTTGAACCTGATTTAGGGCTAATTTTTCTGAAAAATCCTGATCAGTTGTTTTCCGCCTTCTCAGTCATGGCTGATTTGACGGTGTCGAGTAGTTCCATCCTGGTGAAGGGCTTCTGGATAAACGGAAGCCCTTTATCTTTGATAAGGGGCCAACGGGATCTATCATCAGCATAGCCGCTACAGATGATTACCGGAAGTCCGGGCGACCGGGCCAGGATCTGATCCGCCAGGTCCAGACCGTAGCCATCAGGCAGCACTACATCACTTATAAGGAGTCTGATGTCCGCGGCTTCTTTCTTGAAAATCTCCAGCCCCTCCCTTATGCCCGCTGCTTCCCTTACTTGATAACCGTCCCGGGTGAGCAGGGCGGAAGCGATATAACGGACCTGATCATCATCCTCTACCAGAAGGATCTTTTCATTGCTGCCGTAAGGAAGCGCCCCCTTTTCTTCACTGCTGTCGGGTGCACTGGTCTTATCTCCCGACTCTGAGACAGGGAGGTAAATTTTAAAGGTCGTTCCCTTACCCGGTTCACTGTATACATTGATCCAGCCCCCGTGTTGCTGGACGATACCGTAAACTACAGAGAGACCCAGGCCGGTGCCTTTGCCTGCCCCCTTGGTGCTGAAGAATGGGTCGAAAATTTTGGCCTTTTCTTCTCTGTTCATGCCGGAACCACTGTCAGAAACAGCTAACAGTACAAAGGTGCCTGCCCGGGATTCCGGCATGACGGTGAGGCTGGAATCATCTATGTTGACCATGTCGGTGGTCAGAGTAATTGTGCCTCCTTCCGGCATGGCATCTCTGGCATTAACAATCAGGTTCATGAGTACCTGTTCCATTTGGCCCGGATCTGCCTGGATAGGTTTGGGCTGCTGATTGTCTTGGAATTCAATCTCTATATTTTCACCAATAAGCCTTTTGGCCATCTTTTCTATACCCTTGATAAGCTCGTTCAGGTCAACAGACAGGGGCTTTATCTCTTCCTTGCGGCTGAAACTCAGGAGTTGCCTGGTAAGATCTGTCGCCCTTTTTGCTGCGGCTGTTATCTCCCGGGCATTTTCGAAGAGCTCACTCTGTTTGTCCAGGTTAAGGGCCAGAACTTCGCTGTTGGCAGTAATTACTGTAAGGAGATTGTTGAAGTCATGGGCCACTCCCCCGGCCAGGGTGCCTATTGCTTCCATTTTTTGAGAGTGCAGGAGTTTTTCCTGGAGTTTCTCCATCTCCTTCTCCTGCTTCTTCCGAAGGCTGATGTCCTGGATGCACATTACCGCTCCCTGAGGGTTTCCCAGTTCATCTAGCATTGGCCTGGCATTATATTCAACATCAATACTTGTTCCGTTGTTGAGCCAGAAGATATCTTCAGTGGACAGGGTGGGATCTTGTCGGCTTAAGGCCTTACAGAAGGGGCAGCTTTCCCGGGAAAATCTGGAGCCGTCCGGTTTCTGGTAATGAAGGGTGTTATGGGCGTTCCTGTTGAGAAGCTCCCCCTTGTTGTAACCGAACATCGCCTCGGCCGATTGATTGGCGAAAATGATACGGCCGTCGTTGTCTATACCCAGGATTCCCTCGGCGGCTGAACTGAGGATCATTTTCTGTTGCCGGCTGACTTCCTTCAGTTCTCTTTCCGCCTCTTCCCTGGCCCGGTTACTGGACAGGTATTTGTCAGCCAGTCTGGTAAGGTCTTCACCCAGGACCTTTATTTCATTCGGCCATTTCCAGGAGAATTTCACCGGTCTGTATGATTCCAGTAGTCCGGTAAGACCTGTGGTTAATTCACCAACAAAGCTGTCTATTTTAGCCGAGACCCTATTGGCTGTTGCCACGATTATTAGGATCATCGCCAGCAGGATGACAACAAAGATGGAGAGGAAAGATGAAAGCCATTCTCTAATATCTTCCCTGTTTACCTTATGGCCCACCCAGAGACTGCTTTCCCCATGATTATTCACTATCAGGGGTAGAAGAGCGGTATTGCCAAGCTCCTTATGGCTTAGAGTAGTCGGCCTGGGGGAATCAAGCAGTGGCTCCAGCCCATGGAAGTCTTTTAGAGCTTCACCTGGCTCTGGATTGTCGTTGACCCCCTCTGTTCCCGGACTCCTGATATAAGCCCCGTCTCCCCGCATCAGGAAGTAGTCTGGATATTTCCCCAGAATGTTCTGGAGATCTATGTGCATGACGCCCACACCCATAGAGGATCCAGGGGAGTGGCCGATGGTGACGGCCTGATGGGAGTGGGGGATTTTCCGGTTTTTTCCGGCTGATTTGTGGAAGTGGAGTCCGGCGGAAAAGGTGGTTGAAGGGTCATTATGATGTACTCTTTCCTGGTAAACATCTTTGTGTTCCTCCGCAGCTGGGCTGTTTTCAGAATCGAGCTGAAGATGCCCCTCGGAATTGCGGCTGAGACGGAAACGTTCTTTGCCTTTGGAATCAATTATCGAGATCTGGATGATGTCATCCTTGGATTCATACCATCTTATAAAAAGTTCGGATAGACGTTGCCTGATCAGAGAAGTAGAAACCTTGTTCTGTGTAGGGGTGACCAGATCAAGAACACCGGGAACATGGCTCAGGTTCTGCAGGCTTTCCTGGCGTCTTTGCATCAGGTTGTTCAGGTCATGAAAATCCTGCTGCAGGGCCAACATCTGCCTTTCTTCACCTGACTGCTGCAGTTTCATCATGATCTTGGGGAAGTTGAGAGATATAAAAAGAAGCAGGGGGAGAAGACCCACTGCTAAAAGGGATATAAATATTAATTTTTGAAGTTTCATAAAATCGGCTGCCGCTGGATGTAATGTTAGTTTGAGAAGGTAGAGAAGGTACTATATTAATCGGCAGAAAAACTGGATCTTGTGAATATAAAATATTTTAATTGATATGGGAAGGGGAGGGGTGGAAAATTATAATAATTTTGGGGGACCGGAGACTCCTGTAGATGCCAATGTAACCTGTTCAAATTTTTTTATCTTCCTCCTGGGACGATAAAAAAAATAAATATTTCTTTTCCGCTATCCGGTGAATTTAATACCTGTAATTCCAAGAAACTGTGGATTACTCCTCGTCCGGGGAGCTGTTTTTCCCGGATTTAAAAATAATATCCCCGTACCAGGCGGTGGCCTCCTCTCCTGTGTTATCAGAGTCAGTCATAATGGCAACTCCGGTGATCTCGGGAGGGTCTTCCCCGTAAATCTCTCTGTAGTCCTCCAGGATGTTCCTTCTCTCCCTGATCCACTGGTTAGCCTTATTGGAACCGCTTTCCACGGCAATCATCTTGACCTTGTCGGTATAGGGGTTGGCCAGAATGCTGCCTGTCTCAACCTGATTGGCCCAGATATAGTTCAGGGTGCTGGTCGGCGGGTATTCACCGTAGATAATTTTTACGGTCTTAAATTTTAGTTTCTGGAAAAAGCCCATCTTGTCAGGTTCATAGGCAAAGGTGATATAGAGCCGGGCCGGATAGTCGTCCCCGGCCTTTTTTCTGGCATCGCCCTTTTCATAGACGTTGCTGATCTTCCAGTTCCACTCCACAATGGGATATTTTACGGGGTCGATCCTTACTTTGCGGATAAGCCCGGAAGAAGAGTTTTGGCTTTCAGCCCTGATAACATGACCGTTTTCAGTCCTTACCGGTTTGTAATCAGTGTGGCGTTCGATGTCTTCAAAATGAAGGGGCTCCCAGTTCTCGGGCAGGGATTTACTGTCCTGGAGATTGGAAAAATCACCCACTGTAATCAGATGCTCCCCGGCCTCCATATGTGGGCCGTAAATAATTGCCGCCACGAACAGAATTACCGCTGAAAATCTGGCCATAATTAATTCCTGAGTGTTTTGCTGCTTAAGTGCCTGCCCGGTCTTTAAGCCGGCACCAGTTCAGGATCGGTTGTCTTCTGTTTCTTTTCTTTTTCCTCCTTTTCTTTAAGATCGTCAAGCAATTCCAGGAAGTCCTGGAAAAGCTCTTCGCTTTTTTTTCTGGATTTATCATCGAGGTTGTCCATCTGTTTTCTCAGTTCTTTTATGGATTTTTTCAGTTTTTCTCTGCTTTGCTGACTCAATTCGTCATAATTGTTTTTTATCCATTGGGATACGTTGTCTATAAAGG
>JBKHJR010000072.1:0-12309 GCA_046537975.1 Desulfurivibrionaceae bacterium | reverse complement strand
TGTTTAAAGACCGGCAGGTTTTAATCCAAACTCAATCTTCTGTGATGGTTATACATAGTCGGCCCTGAAAAACATTTAATTTGTTGATTTTTATATAAATTTTGTTAAAGTAATATCACTATAAATTGCAAGAAAACTACATTTTGTCCTTCAATTTCTGGTGATTTTAATGCGTCCTAAATCTAAAAAGAAAGCCCCTCAAAAAGAGCAGTGTCGGATGCCGACCAGTACCGGCTGGGAGTAACCGGGGAAATGGAGGGTCTGGTCTTTGCCTCGGGAGACCTGATTCACCAGGGAGGTGATGCCCATCAGGCAGGAATAGATGATGTCTCCACTTATCTGGCCAACCTGACCACAGGTGCCAAGCTGAGTGATTCTGCCAAGGGCTCTTTTAACTTTCTTTACGGCGGCGATGATGATCTGGATGATAATGATGATAAGTCCTTCGAGAGCATAGATGCTGATGTCAAAGTGGGACAGATTTTCTTCAAGGACTCTCTGGCAGGCTCTCTGGATCATTACGTTGAAGATATGCCCCACAGATTAGCCCATGGTCTTATTAACCTTGCCCTGGAAGGTGAGGTTAAGCTGGATCAGAGGAACACGATCCGGGCTGCCGTCCGCTATCTGGCCAGTGCCGAGGATATGACCCTGTCCACCGGCGGTGAAGATGATGAGCTTGGGTATGAGCTGGACCTCTGGTACTCTTACAAGATGAACAAGAATCTGACTTTTAAGGTGGAAGGGGCCTATCTCTTCTCCGATGATCTTGCCGAGGATTTATTGGCTGACAACGATGATGTCTATCAGATGGCCGCGGGCGCGGTGTTTAAATTTTAACCACCCGCCCTGAAAGGCGGCAGATTGAAGTTTTTTAGGTGCGTGCCGGGATCTTGCCGGCCCATTCTTCTCGATTATTTAATGAGGTGATAGTCTTGCAGTAATTCCGGAAAAGTTTGTTCCAGGCAGTACTATTAATGTTTGCCGCCTGCTCTGCGGCTTCCGGGGAAGGTCTCTTTTCGGATAAGGTGACACAGGATCTGGCGCCGATAGAAGCCCGGATTATTAAAGGGCCGGCTGGGACTACCCCGCTCAATAGAGGCAGCAAGGATCAGGTGAAAAAGGATGAGGTCTGGACCATTTATTCACCCGGGGATGCGGTAATAGACCCTGCTACCGGTGCCAATCTGGGTGATTACTCTGTTCCGCAGGCAGTCTGCAGGGTTAAAGTTGTGTCTGATAATTTTCCGAAGTAGATGTAAAATGCCTTGAAAAAAAACTGCACTGTTGAGGCTGGATACAAGGCGGTCCGTTTCCGGGATATTAAGGCCCTGTATCTGGATAAAAGCGGTTCCGGTTTCCAGGAATATAAAATTCTGAGAATGAGTGTCAGCCATCTTGACTGGCAGGGTTATGAAGAATCTGCAGGACAGCTCCCTGAAAAAAGATCATTTCCTTTTCAGGTAATTCTGGTGGCGGGAAAGGATAACCTGACCCTGTGGAGCGGAGGGGAACTTCTGGCCATATATCCTTCTTTTCTGAAGAACTCAGGGAGATCTGCAGGGGAGAAACCTGAACCGCTCCGTGCTCAAGCAGCGGATAGCCTTTCAGAGAAGTCCGGTTTGAAGCAGGGAGGTATTGCCAGAGAAATAGAAGCTCAAGACTTCAGGTCAGTGGCAACTCTTGAAAAAGCGGTTTATAATGTCGGAGTAACCCGAACTCAGGAGTCTGAATCCCCCTATTTGCTCTACCTGGCCGACAGGTCTGTATATGCCAGGTCTCTGCAGGATGGAGAGGAGCACAGGTACTCCTATCAAGGATTCGGGGAAGTGATAAATCTGTCCGTGGCTGATTACCAGGACGAGCTTTTAATTGCCGTGGCAGAGGGAAACTCTTTATCCGGACAGGGTCGAACCCATATCCTGGCCCTGCCTCTGACCTCTCTTTTATTGCCTGATTAGAAAACTGAAAACTACCTCCACAAAGCCATAGAGGGTTATGGATGAAGACGATGATAAAAAAGATTCTATTGTCTTGGCGGCTTGTGCGGGAGTATAAAGATAGAAAAAAGGAGATATGATTGGTTCCTTATCACGCCATAATAGCAGCTCTTGGTTATGTGGTTTCACCGGATCGAAAAAAGACCTTAATGGTCTACCGTAATGCCAGGAGACATGACCATCATTTTGGCAAGTTCACCGGTCTGGGTGGAAAAATGCATCCTGATGAAGATATTTTTACCTGTATGCGAAGAGAGATAAATGAAGAGGCCGGTATAGACTGCAGGGAGGTTATATTAAGGGGGACAGTAAACTGGCCTGACTTCGGCCCTCAGGGAGAGAACTGGTTCGGCTTTGTCTTTCGTATTGATTCTTTCCAGGGCAGCCCTTTTTCCCGGAATAATGAAGGCGTATTGACCTGGCAGGAAATTGATCGGCTGGCTGAACTGGACATGTGGTCCGGAGATCATTATTTTCTGCCCTATGTATTTGATGATCATCCCGGCATTTTTCACGGTTATATGCGCTATCATGGCCGGGAAGTGACTGACTGTACTTTTAAAAGGACATGACTCTCATATCATGATTATTAAACCTGAAGAATCTGATCGGACTATACAGTTATTATCTCCAGTCCTTTATGCTTTTTTCTAAGCAATCGGGCAGGTTGATTTTTTAAGTAATTACCTGGAATAACTATATCAATAACATGCCACAGAGGAGAGGCAGACAGAAATGACCAAAATTCTTAAGGTACTGATTGCCGAAGATGGAAAAGTAACCCAGCGGCTTCTTGAAAAATCCTTTGAGCATAATAAACTGTTTGAAATCAAGGTGGTTGAAAACGGTGAGGAGGCTTTAACCGAATACGGGAAATGGCACCCCGACATCGTGCTTATGGATATTCTGATGCCCCGGATGAATGGTTTTCAGACCTTGCAGTGTATACGGGAAAAGCTGAAAGACCAGGCAACCTGCGTTATCATGGTCAGTTCAGTCAATGCCAGGCAGGATATTCTGGCCTGTGCTGAACTCGGCATCCAAGGCTATATCCTGAAGCCTTTCAAGACGGGGGAATTGTCTGACACCGTCTTATCCTATTATCTCAATGCCGAAAGGCAGGAAAATTAAGTTCGGTTTTGATGTACCGACAATTTTCGCCGTTGTAGAACTCTTATGGTTCAGCCAGTATCAGTCATAATTCCCACCTATAATCGCCGTAATTTTCTGGAAAAGGCGGTTAATTCGGTTATCGACCAGACCTTGGCTAATCATGAGATTATTGTGGTTGATGATGGCTCTACAGATGACAGCTATGATTTTGTTCAGAGCTGTGGAGGTCAGGTCAGGTACATATACCAGGGTAACCAGGGACCGGCCGCGGCCCGGAATGCCGGGATCAGGGCAGCCAGATATCCCCTCTTGGCCTTTCTGGATTCGGATGACTGGTTTGCCCCCCATAAACTGGAAACCCAGTCTAAAGTCATGACAGCAAACCCCGGTTTTATGATTTCCCACACCGAAGAGATATGGTACCGTCAGGGTAAGTACTTAAATCAGAAGAAAAAACACCGTAAATCAGAGGGAAATATCTTCGCCGACAGTCTGAAAATCTGCTCGGTGAGTATGTCCACGGTCATGGCCAAATCCCGCCTTTTTGAAATGGTTGGTCTTTTCGATGAAGATCTGCCCTGTTGCGAGGACTATGATTTCTGGCTCAGGGTAAGCAGCCGTTTCCCTTTTAAAAAAGTTGCCGAAGCCCTGACTTTCAAGGAGGGAGGACGGCCTGATGAAGTATCGGCCCTTTATCGGCTGGGGATGGATAAGTACCGTATAAACAGTATACTGAAACTCCTGACCACTGAGAAATTATCCGAGGAGCAGCGGAGTCTGGCAGGTGCCGAGCTGGCCCGAAAGTGCCGGATTTACGGCAGGGGCTGTCACAAGCACGGCCGTCCGGAAGAAGGGGATTTTTACCTGGAACTGGGTCGGAGAGCGGAACAGGGCAGTGTTATAGCCTGTAGTTCATAACCCGGAAAGAGGAGGTGAGCATAATGAAGAGACCATTTGGAATAACCGTTACCCGCCATATAGTTGATAACCAGAAGCTTCATCCCGAGGCCAGCGGGGAGCTGTCCAGCCTTCTTAATGAATTGATAGTTGCCGGTAAAACGATATCTTCGGAGGTCAATATGGCCGGTCTGGCCGATGTTCTGGGGATGTCCGGGAAAACCAATATCCAGGGGGAAGATGTTCAGAAGCTGGATGAATATGCTAACAACACTTTCAAGAGGAGGCTCCCTTTAAGCGGCAATTTAGGGGTAATGGCCTCTGAAGAAGATGACGGCACCATCCAGGTCCCGGAAGGGTGTGAGGGTAAATACGCCCTGGCTTTTGATCCCCTGGACGGCTCCTCCAATATTGATGTCAATGTCAGCATAGGCACAATTTTTTCCATCCACCGCCGGCGGAGTACTTCCGGTCAGGGTGATGAAAATGACCTCCTCCAGCCCGGACGCAGGCAGGTAGCGGCCGGCTATATAATCTATGGTTCCAGTACCATGCTGGTCTTTACTACCGGTGACGGAGTGCACGGCTTCACCCTTGATCCCAGTGTAGGGGAATTCTATCTTTCCCATCCCGGTATCAGACTGCCGGAAACCAGCAAGTTCCTGAGTGTCAATGAGGGAAATCACATTTACTGGCCTGGAAAAGTCCGGGACTTCGTGAGTTCGCTGAAAGTGGAAGACAAGGAGAAAGGGCGTCCCCTTAGCACCCGCTATGTGGGCTCTCTGGTCGCGGATTTTCACCGTAATCTGATCGCCGGCGGTATTTTCTTATATCCCCGGGACAATAAGAATCCCGCCAAACCTTACGGTAAATTAAGACTCCTGTATGAAGCCGCCCCTTTAGCCTTTATAGCTGAACATGCCGGAGGCCGGGCCATCACCGATGACGGCCGCAACATCCTGGATCTCGAGCCGGAAAGCCTGCACCAGCGGGTTCCCCTTATTATAGGCAGTAAAAACGAGGTGGATGAGGCTGAAAAAAAGCTGTCCTAATCCTTTTTCTTTTTTAATTTCTCCCAGGTGTCGCGGAGGGTTACGATGCGGTTGAATACCAGTCTCTCCGGCCTTGAATCAACCCGGTCCGGGCAGAAGTAGCCCAGACGCTCGAACTGTACTTTATCTTCCGGAGTAAGTCGGGCAAGGGAGGGTTCAACATAGGCTTCGCTTAACACTTCCAGGGAAGAGGGATTGATCTGGCTCGTGAAATCGATTTCCCGGTTTTTTTCGTCTTTTTCAGGATCTTCAGACAGAAAGAGACGGTCATATAGACGGACTTCAGCTTGGAGGGCGTGACGGGCCGAGACCCAGTGGAGAGTCCCCTTCACCTTGCGGCCGTCTGGAGCCGATCCTCCCCGGCTTTCCGGGTCGTAGCTGCAACGCAGCTCCCTGATCTCTCCGGTTAATTCGTCCTTGACCACCTCATTGCAGGTGATCAGATAGGCCCCCCTGAGCCGCACCTCCCTGCCGGGTGCCAGCCGGAAGAATTTTTTGGGAGGTTCTTCCAGGAAATCCCCCTGTTCAATATAGATCTCCCGGCAGAAAGGTACGGTTCTCTTTCCCCTTTCCGGCTTCTTGGGGTGGTTGGCCACCTCCATCTCTTCTTCCTTGTCTTCAGGGTAATTGTCAATAACCACTTTCAGAGGCCGGATAACAGCCAAGGCCCGGGGGGCGGTTTCATTCAGGTCATCCCGGACAGCATGCTCCAGCACCCCCATATCGATCCTGCTTTCCTTTTTGCCCAGGCCCACGGCATGACAGAAATTCCTGATCGAGGCCGGGGTGAACCCCCTCCTTCTCAGAGCCGAGATGGTCAGCATACGGGGATCGTCCCAGCCCTTGACATAGCCGCCTTCCACCAGCTGCCGCAGTTTGCGTTTACTCATCATCGTATAGTTCAGATTAAGGCGGGCAAACTCTATCTGTTGGGGATGGCATTCGGTCTCCAGGGTATCCAGAATCCAGTCGTAAAGAGGGCGATGATCCTCAAATTCCAGGGAACAGAGGGAATGGCTTATTCCTTCAATGGCATCGGAGAGACAGTGGCTGTAATCGTACATGGGATAGATGCACCAATTGTTACCGGTACGATGATGGCTGTGATGGGCTATCCTGTAAAGTACCGGATCCCGAAGGTTGAGGTTGGGAGAGGACATGTCGATTTTGGCTCTGAGGACGTGACTGCCTTCGGCAAATTCACCGTTTTTCATGCCTTCAAAGAGATCCAGATTTTCCTCCACAGTCCTGTCCCGATATGGACTTTCCTTACCCGGTTCAGTGAGTGTACCTCGGTATTCCCTGATTTCTTCGGCCGAAAGGCTGCAGACGTAGGCTTTTTCTTTTTTAATGAGCTCTACTGCGTAGTTGTACAGCTCGTCAAAGTAGTCCGAAGTGAAAAAGAGATTCTCTCCCCAGTCAAAACCGAGCCAGCGGACATCCTCCATGATGGAGTCTACATAAATTTTCTCTTCCTTTTCCGGATTGGTGTCGTCGAAGCGGAGATGGCAGCGGCCGCCATACTCATAAGCCAGGCCGAAATTAAGACAGATGGATTTGGCGTGGCCGACGTGGAGATAGCCGTTCGGCTCCGGGGGGAAACGGGTCACTATATTACTGTGTTTACCGCTGGCCAGGTCCTGCTCAATGATGGTCCTGATGAAATCCTTTACTTCCGGCTTATTTTCCTGGTCTGGCATGGTCGTTGGTACCTTAATATTCGATTATAAGAGTTTATTCCGGATTAAGATTCAGGCAAATATGATGAATGATTAAGGTTAGTTACTTATTATTCAAAATACTTACCGGTTTCCCTGAGTCTTTTAACCACAGTCTCTCTGCCCAAATGGGCAAACACCTCAAACATGCTGGGCCCCTTGATCTGGCCGGTGATAACCGCCCGGGCCCCATTTATGGGAATTCCAGGTTTAACACCCATTTCTTCGGCAAGCTGCCGGGCTGTCTTTTCCGTGGCCTCCGGAGTAAATTCTTTTAGTTTTTCAAAGCGATCAGCAAGTTCCGGCAGCCCTTCTTTCAGTTCCGGATATTTGAGAAGATTCTTTTTAAGGGCCTTGGGGTCTGCTTCGAAGTCATCACTGAAATAGGCCCGGCCCAGAGTGGTGAAGTCCTTCAGGGTGTGAAATCTTTCCCGGCTCATCTCAATGGTTTTGAGATACCACTCCCTTTTTTCCCCTTCATAGACGGGGTCCCAGAGTCTTTCTTTTTCCAGTTCCCCTTTGACCATTTCGGCGATTTCTCCGACCGGCATGGTCCGCAGGTAATGGGCATTTATATTGATGGCCTTGGGATCGGTGAAAAACTTGGGATCCCCGGGTCGGTAGTTAAAAATGGAATGGGACTTGTTAATCCGTTCCAGACTAAAGGCCTCTATCAGTTCTTCTTTGCTGAAGATCTCCCGGTCGTCTCCCGGAGACCAGCCAAGCAGAACCAGAAAGTTTACCAGGGCCCAGGGGATGAAGCCGTTGTCCCGGTAGAACTGGACAGCCACTACCTCGCCGTGCTTGCGTTTGGAGATCTTGGCTTTGTTCAGGTCAAGAGTCAGGGGCATGTGGGCGAAAATCGGAGGTTCCTTGCCCAGGGCCTCATAAAGCAGGAGCTGGCGCAGGGTATTGGTCATATGGTCCTGGCCCCTTATAATATGACTGATCCGGTCCCGGATATCATCTACCACATTGCAGAGGAGATAAAGAGGCTTACCGGTGGAACGCACGATGACAAAGTCTTCTATCTCCCGGTACTTTCGGCTTATCCGGCCCAGAACCCGGTCCGCATAGGATACTTCCCCATCCCGGTCCGGTATCCGGAAGCGGATCACGGATGTCTGTCCCCGGGCCTCCTTTTTTGCAACTTCTTCAGGCGTGAGATTGCGGCAGGTGCCGTCGTACATGACATCTTTTTTCTTAGCCAGAGCTTCTTCTCGTTTGGCCGTAAGGGTTTCCTTGCTGCAGAAACATTTATAGGCCAGCCCCTTGTCCAGAAGGGTCTGGGCTGCCTCCTGGTGGTCATGGGCGAAGTTGGTCTGGAAATAGGGACCTTCATCCCAGTCGATTCCCAGCCAGCTGAGACCGTCCACAATTCCCTGGATTGATTCCTGAGTGGAACGCTCAGCGTCTGTATCTTCAATGCGCAGGATGAGTTTGCCGTTGTATTTTCTGGCATAAAGCCAGTTGAGAATGGCGGTACGGGCTCCGCCTATATGGAGGTAACCTGTGGGACTGGGCGGAAATCGTAGTCGAACCTCGGACATGTTTTCTCCTGAGCCGGCTGACGCCGGAGTTATAGGTTTTAAGTTTCAAGTGATAACTTCCCGGAAATTATCATTTTGAATATGCAGCCACCCGGATCTAATCTCTTGAAACTTCTTCTTAATCCCTGCCCGGGAGGCAGGAAAGAAATTCAAGGATTAAGGATCGGAAAATCGGTAAAACCTATTTACTTACTTGATTGAATAAAAATTGTAAAGGGCCGTGCAGTGTAAGTATTTAATCAGTGATCCGCAGTTCTTTCAGGAAGCCGCTATCCCTGCTCCATTCCTTTTTTACCTTTACCCAGAGATTGAGGACCACCCGGGTCCCCAGCATCTTCTGGATATCTTTTCTGGCGGCTGTTCCGATTTTTTTCAGCATGCTCCCTTTTTGGCCTATGACAATCCCTTTTTGGGAAGATCTTTCCAGATAAATGGTGGCATGGATGGTAACCGGCTGGCCTTCTTCTTCTTGGAATAAATCGATAATTACTGCTGTAGAGTAGGGAACCTCCTGATGAGTAAGAAGAAATATCTTCTCCCGGATCATTTCCGAGGCAATAAAATGTTCATTGACGTCAGTGGGGGTATCTTCGGGAAACAGGGGAGGGCCTTCCGGCAGCAAGGGAATGATCTCTTCCTTGATTTTTTCCATCCCTTCCCCGGCTAAGGCTGAAACCGGCAGCAGAGCATGAAAGGGGAAAAAGTCATTGTAGGCTTTCAGAATCGGCAGGAGCTTGTTTTTGTCTATCAGGTCGATTTTGTTGACCAGAAGGAGCACAGGTTTATCGCTTTTTTTCAGTTCCTGCAGAACGCCTTTGAGTTTTTCCGGATTCGGGAAACTAATATCGATCATGAAAATAATCAAGTCAATACCAGTCAAACTGTTCAGGGCATTTTGTACCATCTCCCGGTTCAGCAAACTGCGGGCCTGATGAATTCCTGGGGTGTCCAGAAAAACCATCTGGCAACCCTCTCCGTTAACCACCCCCATGATTCTGTTTCTGGTGGTCTGCGGCTTAGGGGAGACTATGGAGATCTTCTGCCCCAGAAGCTGATTAAGCAGGGTTGACTTCCCCGCGTTGGGGGGACCTATCATGGCAATTAAACCGGTTTTCATTCTTTCAGTTGTAATTTGTGAGTTTCAGGTTTTGGGTTTCAGCATTAATTTATCGGGAACTTACCGGGTTAGAAAAAATAATAAAACGATTTTTTGCTAATTGGATTGATTTAGATTAGGATTGTTTTTTTGTCCTATTATGAGACTAAATCCAGCTTTTGGCAAGAGCCTTTCACGATATTAGATATTACAGGATGCCTAAAAGAAGAGATACTTTCATATAGGCAACCGACAGCTGATCCCGAACTCACAACCCCGAACTCACAACTTAAATAAATGCAGGGAAAAATTGTTGAATATATTGAACAGGGCAGGTTTATCTGCGGCCTTGTTCAGGAGAATGCAGATAAGCGGCTGAAGTTGATCAATCAGAATGGCCGGGAGGTCAAGATGGCCAGAAACAGGATCATCCACGAGCAGAAGGATCCGGTCACCTGTTCCTCCAGGGAAGAGGCTTTGAAGCACCTTAAGGAAGTGGATAACAGAAGGGAGTACTATGCCGGGCGGATTGACCTCGCAGAAATCTGGGAACTGGCTGCGGAAGAAGAGGAAGACTCCTTTTCCCCCTCTTTTCTTTCCGAGCTTTTTTACGGTGATCAGGCGGATGCAGATCAGGAGGCCGGTTTTATCAGGGCGGTTATCAGGGACCGTTTTTACTTCAGGTATAAGAATGGAATTATTCAGGTATTCTCTCCGGAGGTGGTGGAGCAGCTCCGGGCCCAGGCTGAAAAAGAAAAGGCAAGAGAGGCCTTGCTGGAAAAAGGAGCGGCCGGTATCGAGGCCCTGTTATCCGGCAGTGCCCCGGCAGATTGGCCTGAAAGGCAGCGCTGCCTTAAGATGATCCGCGATTATTACCTCTTTGGCAACGAAGCGGAAGAAAGTGAACTGGCCAAAGAGCTTCTCAAACGAGCAGGTTTGACCAGACCGCATGATCCCTACTACCTTATGATCCGGGCCGGTGTCTGGCGGGAAGATGAGAATATCGGCCTCCTGGTCCAGGATCTGCCGGTGGAATTCAGTGAGGAGGAGATGAAGGAGGCGGAAGCTGATCTGCCTTCTACTGAGGATCTCCTGGCTCAGGGTCGGATGGATCTGCGGGATCGGCCTCTGCTGACCATAGACGGTAGAGGAACCAGGGATTTCGATGATGCTCTGCACGTGGAGAAGAACGAAGATGGCGGTTTGCTGGTGGGAATCCATATTGCGGATGTAAGCAGCCTGATTAAACCAGGCAGCCACCTCTTTACCGCTGCCCGGGAGAGGGGGACTTCCATCTACTTTCCGGAATCCCTGGTCCCCATGCTGCCTCCTGTTTTGTCAGAAGGGGCCTGCAGTCTTATTGAGGGAGAGGAGCGGCCGGCTCTGAGTTTCCTGGTGACCCTTGACAAGGAGGGAAATGTCCTTAATTTTCGCCTGGCTCGCTCTGTTGTCCAGGTGAAGAGGCGGATTACCTACAGTGAAGCCGAGGAGATTATGGATGAGGACCGGGAACTGGCTCTCCTGGATAAACTGGCTGTTAAACTGCAGCAGAAACGTCTGGCTAACGGAGCCTTAATTATTCCGGTACCGGACGTTAATATATCTTTTCCAGGAGACCGTGGAATAGTGGTTGATCAGGCCCGGGTTGATACCCGGGCCCGCACTCTGGTAGCTGAATTTATGGTGCTGGCCAATTTCCTGGCAGCCAAGTATATGGCAGACCGGGAAATTCCCGGACTTTTCCGGTCCCAGCCTCCGCCCCGCGAACGTCTGGCAAATGGGGTGGCTACTGATCTTTTCACCAATTTCAGGCAGAGGAAATTTCTGTCCAAGGGAGAACTTTTGACCAATGCCAAGCCGCACAGCGGGGTGGGCGTTGAGTATTATACCACGGTGACTTCTCCCATCAGGAGATTTCTCGATCTCCTGATCCAGCTCCAGCTCGATTCCGTTCTGGCCGGAAAAGGACCGCTGTTTACCCTGCAGGAGTTCCGGGAATACAGCGGTGATATCCTTCTCTCCCAAGGGCGGGCCAACAAGGTAAGCAATGAGAGAAAGAGGTACTGGCTTCTGCGTTATCTGGCCCAGGAAGTAGGAGTAGGGGGCGAGCTGGAGGCTCTTGTACTTGAGATTCAGCCCCGCCGTATTCAGGTGGTGCTGACCGGGACCCTTTTGACCAGTGATCTGCCCCTGGACCAGGGCCGGCACGTGCAGCCCGGTGACCTGGTTAAAGTGAAACTGACAAAGGTAAGTCCTCTGGATGGTACCTTTCGCCTGGAGTGGTAGCTCCGGTTTCAGGCCCAGGCTTATTGCCGTTCTTTTCGGCCGGTAATGGGTGATTGACCCCGATGCCTATCCGGAGTAGGGACACCTGCTTAACCAGCCTTTTTAGGCGCCCGGGCCGGGAGGTATTCGTTTACCAAAAAAACGATATTTACGGTTGGAAAATTACGATATAGGCGGATAACCGCCTCAGCCCGGTTTAGCATTTAGTGTCAATGATTAGGTTGCAGTGCCGGTACTGTCTTTATATTTATCAAGGATCTGCAGATCAAAGGGCTTGCTGGCCTCGCCGAAGTAGATTGTCCTGTGGGGAAAAGGAATTTCAATTCCTTTTTCATCAAATGCCATTTTGACTCTGCGCAGAAATTCGCGGCCGGTCTCCCATTGGCGGATGGGTTTGGTGGTGAGTCGTCCCTTGATGATAACTGCTGAATCGGCAAATTTGTCCACCCCGAAAAATTCAGGTGCATCGAGCATCAGCCTGCCGAAGTATTCGTCTTTTAACATGCCGTCTCCCACCTTATTCATGATCTTTATCGCCCGGTCGGTGTTTTCTTTGTAGGCAATCCCTATGTCAAAGACATAGGCGGACCATTCGTT
>JBKHJR010000018.1:0-41828 GCA_046537975.1 Desulfurivibrionaceae bacterium | reverse complement strand
GACCAGGATGATCTTAAGGGACCTGGTCGCCGGGCTTCAGGAATTCAGGGAAAAATCCGGCAGTGACCTGGGCGGCCGGAAACTGGAAAAGGCCTTTCAGTTCCTCAACATCGATCCTGCCAGCAGCAATGCCCGGCGCCTGGTAAAACTTGCCTCCGCCCTGGGGACGCTCCCAGCTCTGACCAGACATCTCAGGGAAAACAGCCAGGCCACCATCTACGATGAAAAGGCCGAGGCTATAAGCCTGATGACCATGCACAGCGCCAAGGGACTGGAGTTTCCCGCGGTTTTCATAACCGGCTGTCAGGAGGGCTACCTCCCCCATATAGTCAGGGACAGCGATCCGGAAGAAGAACGGCGGCTTTTTTATGTGGGGCTCACCAGGGCGGAAAAAGAACTCCATCTCTCCTCTGCCGGGGGCAGGCAGGTATCAAGATTTATTCGGGAAATACCGGAAAATCTCCTTGTAAGGGTAGATCGCCGGCCTAAGTCCCCTTCCGGGAGAAAAAGCGTAAAACAACTAAACCTTTTCTGAAAAAAACATACCTGCCTAAACAGTGCAGGACCGTGCCGCGGTATAACTTAATCAAGAAACTTAAGATTATCGGATAAGAAGATGGAAGAGGAAATCGCACCCAGAAAAATAAAGATAGGCAAGGCTACAGTGGGCCTGATAGGCCTTGACGTAGCCTTGAACGAAAGCTTAAAAAAGGACATGGATGAGCAGGAAGCCCTGGCTGAGATCTTTGCCAAGATAAGCCGCTACAACTACATCCCGCCGGGGATGGAGGAAGAATACAGGGCCGCCCTCCTCCGGGAATTCCGGCGCCTGAAACAGGGAGAAAACCGCCATTCCGGGGAGCTGACCATCCGTATCCTGGGCCAGGACTGTATCAGCTGCAACAGATTAAATACCATGGTCTTTGACATCATGGAAAGAATGGGGCTTGCCGCCGATATCGAACAGATCCACGAACCCGACGAAATATGGCGCCAGGGGGTCTTTGCCACCCCGGCCCTGATCATCAACGGCCGGATCAAGTGTTCCGGCAGGATGCCCGCCCCGGCGGAAGTGGAGGGCTGGCTCAGGGATGCAGCTGATTAATTATTCAAGGCTAACCATCCAAGAAGAAAGCTTACTTCAGCCAGGGCAGCATTGCCTTGAATTCCGGGGTTCCGGCCTTTCTCAGCAGTTCATAGATAACCATTTCCGCCGGAGCCAATACCGCTCCCAGCTCCCGGAGTCTTTCCCGGCCCAGACTGTCATTTTCGGGATCGCGCGAGGAGACGGCATCCGCGACCACCCTGACCTTATAGCCCTCCCTTAAGGCCCCTATGGCGCTTTGATAGACGCAGATATGGGTTTCCACCCCGCAGAGAAGCAGGGTGTCGACTGAAGGCGACAGACCATCGAAGAGCTCTTTGACCCCGGGATTGTCCAGGCCGTTGAACTCCACCTTGTCAGGGCAGTCAACTTCTCCCAGCTGTTCCGCGATTTCCGGGACAATCGGCCCCACTCCTTTCTTATACTGGGTGCTGGTAATGACCGGAATATCCAAAATCCGGGCCAGATTAATCATCAAGGAAATATTGCCCACTACCCGGTCAGCCTCATGGATCTTTGCCATAAGGCGTTCCTGGGGATCAATCACATAAAAACTGCACTGGCCGGCGCTTAAAAATTGCGGTTTCTGCATATCTGTCTCTTTCCGGTTGGAAGGTTTCAAGTTGGCGATAGATTCCGTAAGCCTAAAACAGCGGTCCCTGCCACGTCCTTTTTTTCAGGGTTCAGCCGGTTTAAACAAAAAGGGCAGAACCTGAAATCCCGGTTCTGCCCTAAAGTGATCAGCCTGTTATGGAATTAAGTTCCATTAGAACCTTGTTCCCAGCTTACATGTGATGATTGTGGCATCATAGTCGGCGTAATCATCTTCATCTTCTTCATAATCATAGTAACGAAAGCCTAAGCCGGCGTACATTTCCTTCCAGAAGGTATATTCCCCTTCAACACTTACCTTCTGGTAATCCTGACCGATATCTCTTATAATTTCAAGAGGAGCATCAGTAATAAAGGAGTCTGTACCGTCGGACGTGGAAAGGCTGTAATCAAACCTGAAATCAAGCTTTGGCGTCGGCGTCCAGTTACAGTTGAAACTATAGATGTCTCTGTCTTCATCGAATTCGGAAACACCTGTATCATAATCCCAGGGTCCGAAACCGACACTGGTGGCAAATTCATTGCTTGCCAGCTTCCAGTTAATCTCCTGGGCTGTATAAGACAGACCGTAGTTGAAGGTTTCCAGAGGCTTGTGCCAGAACTTAAGTCCCGCACTGTCGGTTTCAGAGTCAAAACCGGAGTCGTTGTTCTTGTTTTCCCGGTTTCTATAGAAGGCGGTCAACTTGTAGTTATCCAGGGTGGCAAGAACCGCTTTCAGTCTATAATTGTCGGCCTCAAGGGATTCCGTCCTTACATAAGCCTCATCATAGTCGGCACTCTCATAGTCCCCGGACAGGGTTAAACCGCTAACCGGCTTCCAGTTAAATCCCAGGATCCAGGAATCATCATCCGTATCAAAATCTTCATCCTCCCTGGTGTCGAATGCGTAATCCACGGTATAGTCCCGGTCTTTGGTCTTGTACCCTGCTTTGAGGCGGAGGTTGTCAAGGGGGGTCACATCAAAATAACCGGCTAAAGTGTCGACTGTATACTCACTGGTAAGGCTTTCTGGAGTAGAAGTAGGAGTACCGTTGAGAACTGTGGTTTTGTTTAGATCCCCTTCTCTGTCCGACTCCATGGTGCGGTACTGGCCGTGGAAAACCAGCCAATCGGTGATCAGGGCGCTAATATTCAGATCCAGGAGGTCCCTTTCATGATCTATTTCCGCCCTGGAGGTCTTGGAGGCTGTAAAATCGGCTCCGGTGAAATCAATGCCTCCGGTGGTCATATCCACAGAACTGTCGAGCTCCATATCGCTTCTGATATAACTTACGGTCGCGTCCACCCGGTCAAAGAAAGTACCATGGGCCCTGACCGTAGTAATAGGGGCGCTGTCTATATCGCTTTTTTCCACCCAGTCGTAATAGTCCAGATCACCTTCACCTGCAACTTCGCTAAAACCGATGTTTGTTGCTTCTGTGCCTTCTCCTTCGAGATCCCAATCAGCATTCATCTCATAGTCTTTAAAGGCCTGATCGAAATAGATATCGAAATTTTCCCCGATATTCCAGGAAAAACCGGCATTATATTTCTGATCGCTTATGTCCTGGGGAATCCAGAAACCGAACTCCTCATGAGTCTCAAAGGCATCCTTGGTGGAGCGGTTCATGCCTTCTTTCTGGTTGTCGTCATAACCGAAGTGGATATTAAAGGTCTCGGTGGGATACAGTTTCAGATCAACGTCACCCAATTCCCTGCTGGTGTCGAAGAAATGGTAGTCCCGGGCAGGCAGCTGATAATAATGGTCGAACACCCGGTAGTTAAAGGAAAAATCATAGACATCATGTTTCTTGGCCTTTATCCGGTAATTCTCATAAGGATCAGTATCACCGAAGTTATTGACATCAAAGGAGAGAGTGTCCACCAGAGGTGAATCAGGGCTGTCTATATCAAGCCAGAATTCACTGATGCTGCCGCCGGTGTGCTGATTTACGTCTTCGCGGTATCTATCTGAATTGCCGTCAGTACTTACATTCCGGTACATAACTTCCATCTTGCCGTCAACCTGGGTCTCGGCGCCGTAACCCGGGGTGGTGATGAAACATATTGTAGATAGGCTGAGTGCTAACTTTTTTAACATATCAGATCCTCCTTTATGGGATTTTCCGTCACGCTGTTAATATCAAGGGCCTTATTCTGTCTATTCATGGCATTTACTCCTCCAGTAAAGCGGGATCGATATTGGAACCATGAATTGCCTGATGACAGGGGGTGCAGCCGTGCTCCCAGCCTGCAATACTTTCGGTACCATGAAATCCGGGTACGATATCATGACATGACAGGCAAAGACCTCTTTCGTCCTGCTTGATCAGCAGATGTCTGTTTCTGCTGCCGTGGATCTCGTGGCAGGCACTGCAGTTTTCAACTGCCGCAACATCGTGTTCATAAAGGAAAGGGCCTTCTTTTTCCGCGTGGCATTCAAAACAGGCCTCATTACCTGGGCCTTCAAGCTTGGCCCGGTTATTTGATTCGTGAGGATCGTGACAGTTTATACATCCTTTTCCATCTTCAGGCAGGGGATGATGACGGGGCATTTTGAATTCGGCTTCCTTTTCAGCATGGCAGCTGTAGCATAACTCCGAACCGGCCATTTTCAGATTGGCCTCATTCCGGTTATCTTCCCCGGGGTGGGCGGTATGGCAGTCAATGCAGGCGACATTTGACAGGGAATGCATACTCTGGTTGAAGGTGAATTGAGTTGACTGCCTTTTATGGCATTCAAAACAGATCTCATTTGCCTCTTTCTCATTCATCCCGGCAAAGGACTTGATTTCAGTTACATCGCCGCCGCCTTCGACATGGGCGCTGCCATTGCCGTGACAGTCTTCGCAGGCTTCGTGCGGGGTTTCTGAGAAGGTTTTGTGTTGATCTTCATGACAGCTTTTACAGGTGGTGTTGCCAACATAATCTTCTTCGGCATGGACAGCCCCATCCGCCCATGTCAAAGTAAGAAAAGCCCCCAGTAATACAAAACTCTTCAGTAGAAATGAACTCCTGATCCTGAATAATTCTTTCATACAATCCTCCCTCCTGTGGATGAAAAGAATTAACTTTTTGAGGGGGAACAATCAACCGAAGGACCCCCTCACCATGATATAACTACAAAGATCCTCCCAACTCTTCATTTTTACTGATAAAGATTATTCATTCATATACCAGATACCCATAAAAAAATATAACGTCAAGTATAATCCCCTAAAATATATAAATTTAATATAATATATAAAGAGATCCCTGAAATCCGTATCGGTTAGTTCAGATCGGAATTATTACTCCTGGGCCTTCTTTCCTTCAACCAGATGGTCCACCACCGAAGGATCAGCAAGGGTTGAGGTATCACCGAAGTCTTCAAAATCACCGGCAGCTATCTTTCTCAGAACCCGGCGCATAATCTTGCCTGACCTGGTCTTTGGAAGTCCCGGAGCCCACTGGATTACTTCCGGAGTGGCAATAGGACCTATCTCGGAACGAACATGTTTGCGCAGTTCATTTCTGAGTTCATCGCTTTCAGTGGCCTGGGAGGTAAGGGTAACATAGGCGTAGATTGTCTGTCCCTTAACAGGATGGGGCATGCCCACTACAGCTGCTTCGACAACAGCCTTATGCGCTACCAGGGCTGACTCGATCTCTGCCGTTCCCAGCCGGTGTCCCGAGACGTTGATAACATCGTCGAGGCGCCCCATGATCCAGAAATAACCGTCATCATCCACCCGGGCCCCGTCTTCAGGATCATAAGTATTCTCAAATCGACTGAAATAAGTCTTTTTGAAGCGTTCCGGATCACCGAAAACCCCGCGCAGCATTCCCGGCCAGGGTCTGCGGATCACCAGGTGGCCGCCTTCATTGATAGCGGCCTCCTCTCCTTTTTCATTAAAAACAGAGGCATCAACACCGGGTAGCGGAAAGGAGGCAGAACCCGGTTTGAGGGGTGTGGCATAAGGCAGCGGCGAAATCATGATGCCGCCGGTTTCCGTCTGCCACCAAGTATCAACGACAGGCAGTTTTTCCTTGCCGATATTGACATAGTACCACATCCAGGCCTCCGGATTAATGGGTTCTCCCACTGTCCCCAGGATACGGAGGCTGGAGAGATCCCAGCGCTTCGTCGGTTCCTCTCCCTCCCTCATGAGCGCCCTGATAACAGTGGGAGCGGTATAGAAGATACTGACCTTGAATTTGTCCACGATCCTCCAGAAACGATCCGGTCCCGGATAAGAAGGCACCCCTTCAAACATGAGGGAAGTGCCCCCCATTCCCAGGGGGCCGTAAAGGATATAGGTATGCCCGGTGATCCAGCCGATATCGGCAGTACACCAGTAGACATCGTCATCCTTGAGGTCAAAAACCAGTTTCGTGGTATAAATGGCATAAGTAAGGTAGCCGCCGGTGGTATGGACCACGCCCTTGGGCTTGCCGGTGGAACCGGAAGTATAGAGAATAAACAGGATGTCCTCGGCTTCCATGGAAACCGGTTCACATTCGCTACTGATATCCGGGGCTTCCATCTCTTCGTGCCACCAGCTGTCCCGACCTTCCTGCATATTGACTTCATTACCGGCCCGCTTTACCACAATACAGCTTTCCACACTATCAGAGTCCTGCAAAGCCTGATCGGCATTGGGCTTCAAGGGTCTGGTCTTGCCTGCTCTGAGAACTGCATCAGAGGTTACCAGGACCTTGGCCTCACAGTCCTGAATTCTGTTTTTCAGAGCATTGGCTGAAAAACCGGCAAAAACCACGGAATGCATGGCTCCTATCCTGGCGCAGGCCAACATGGCAATTGACAGTTCAGGTATCATGGGCAGATAGATGGAGACCCTGTCTCCCTTTTTAACTCCCTTTTTTTTGAGAACATTGGCGAAACGGCAGACCTCGGTATGAAGCATCTGGTAGGTATAGACCTTGACGTCTTCCTCAGGTTCTCCCTGCCAGACAATAGCCGCTTTATTGCGGCGCCCGTTTTCCAGATGGCGGTCCAGACAGTTATAGGAGACATTAAGTCTGCCGCCCTCAAACCATTTGATTTCAGGTTTGTCAAAATCCCAATCCAGAACCCTGTCCCATTTCTTATCCCAGTCCACCAGTTCTTCAGCACGTTCAGACCAGAAATTTTCCGGTTCATCAATGGAATGCTGATAGACTGAGTTGTACTCATCCATGCTTTTAACCCAGGCCTGATCGCGTCCCTTTTCCGGAGGATCAAACACCCTTGCTTCACTCAGCAGACTGGTAATCTTGTCTTCAGTTTCATTCATAGCACACCCCTAAATATGGTTTGGTGGATCCGGTTAAACTTCCCTGGTTACTTAAGCACCCAGACTCCATACAGCCTCTAAGCTTAGATCAGGCAGTCAATATTCCCGGTCTTAAACTTATGTCCGTATTACTATCCGCGTCCTTTTATAAGGTTATATGCTGATAATATAATTATGTTGTCCAGTTTATTTTATAAGGTACGGGTAGAAGTGTTGTCAAACTGATTCTGTCCCATCACCACACCTCTGTTAAATAGATGCAGATTCAAGTTCAGCCTGATTATCCTTGATTAATCGAAAACGAAGCTTTAATCTGAGAACATCCGATTGAACCATTAATCGATTAAAGTTAAACCAGCGAAGGAGGGGATCGTTATGCAGGTGCTTGTCTTATACTATTCCAAAGGCGGCAATACCAAAAAATTAGCCGCGGAGATCGCCAGGGGAGTAACGGAAGGCGGAGCGAAACCCGTTATTCGTAGTACAGAAGAGGTAACCAAGGATGATTTCACTGATTCAGCCGGAATAATAGCCGGCTCCCCGGTTTATTTCGGTGTAATGGCGGCTGAATTGAAAAAGGTATTCGACGATTTCATCGGCCTCCGCAAAAAGATGGAAAATAAAGTAGGGGCGGCTTTTGCCACCGGCGGTCACCCCACCGGCGGCAAAGAGACCACCATGTTTTCCATAATTCAGTGCATGATGATTTACGGGATGATCATTGTAGGCGATCCCCTGGATGCTTCAGGCCATTACGGGGTGGCTTGTGTCAAGGAACCAGACGAAACAGCCGCCGGTGACGGCCTGAAACTGGGAAAAAGGGTGGCCCGGTTATGCAGTAAGGTTGAAGGGCTATAGGGTCCCGGTTTTTTCTGTCTCAGACCTCCTCCGGATACGGAAAATCCTCATGATCAACAAGTTTTGCCATGCGCTGTTTCTTGTCGGTCATTTTCTGATGAAAATCAAACACTTTTTCGAAGGCCTCAAGGACCTCATCTTCAGTTGCATCTTTGAGAATACGGCGGCCTATCCGGGGATTAGGTCCGCCTTTACCCCCGGCATATAATTCATAGCCATTTTTGGTCGCCACTATCCCGATATCTGTCAACTTGCCTCCTGAACAGCATAAAGGGCAGGCAGATACCGCAATCTTCAACTTCTGCTTAACATCGGACCGGTCGCCGAATTTTCCCAGGAGGCGGCCGGACAGCTCCTCCGGATCCATCCTCCCCAGATTGCAGTGCCCTTGGCCTATACAAACCTTGGGCACAGGGAATTTACCCGGTCCCTTGAGTTCTAACCCCATCGACCTCAACTCCTGCTTGATCTCATCTACCTTATCTTCAGGGACATCAAGCAGTCTGAGATTCTGGAGAGTCGACAGGTAAATCCTGAGATCATTTTTCCGGGCCAGTTCCCCGGCCTTGGTCATAACCTCCAAAGGCAGGCGCCCGGCTGGCAAAAGTATGGTAACATCCATGGTAAATTTCTCCTTTGGCTGGCGGAATTTTCCTTTTATTTTTATTATATAACTACTATAATTTGCCTACACAAAAAGGGTCAGCAGCACGCCGCGGTATACTCCTTAACTTAATCGAAACCACTAATGACGATAACCGCTTTATGATCTTTTACTGGTTGGAAACAGATTCCGATTTAAAGATTAATCACAATAATATGTTTAGGAAAGGATTTAAATTTAACTCCATTGTTTTTTATTTACAACCGGTTAAACAGGCAGCAAACAGTTTTCAACAATCACAGCGGATTGTCTCTGCCAGGATCATTTCCCAAATTTACGAAAAAAACAGATAAATTTATCAGCCAGGGGAGAAAAAATGGGCCATGTAGCAAGTAATCCACACGGTGCCGGCAACAAAACCGTTAATGCCATTGACCGCAAGCGCGAAAAAGAGCGCCAGTATATGCTCAAAAAGGCCTATGAAATGGCTGATGATCTTGCGGTGCATCTCGTCCAGCGTCTTCTGGACAAAAAAATCATCGAAACTGACTCGGTAGAAGAAGTCCGCCGGAGCGTAAGCCGCGAACTCCAGAAAGTGCAGGACATAGAAGATTTCGACCTGCAATTCAAGATCGCCCCGCTCCGGCAGTTGACAGCTGATCCCAACTTTCTCAGCCTCTACATGACCCAGTATATTATTGAGGATCTGATAGACCATCCCAGGATCGAGGATGTCTACGGTGATGATATTGATATCTACAAGGCTGTGGATTCAGTACTGAGCAGGATCAGGCCCAGTGAATAAATGCTGGATCCGGACCAATAGGTACCGCAAGGTGCGGTCAACACTTCAGCTCCGTTTAGCCTGATTATGGAAAAATACCATCCTGAAAGGATCCCTGCTGCGGTCTACGCCAATCAGGACGGAGAGATCTTCGATCTGCCGGATTTTTATATGGCCGGCCGCAGCGGTAACTTCTTCTCCCTGCCTGAAAAGGACGATCTTGTACCTCTTCCGGAAGACAGTGAACTCTTTATCCTGCCGGAGCGCAGTCCTATAGGCATTGATCCCCACAGTAAGGAGCCTGTTCTCCTGGAAAAGAGTCCGGAAAACAACCGGGAAAAGATTCTGGGGGTAGCCGCCTTTATGGCCCCCGCCTATACTGCAACTTTCAACGCTGCCTATGAAAAATTCCGGCCAGAAGCGGCTGCTCTTCCCCTGTTCTGCTATGCTGCAGTAGGCTGGCTGGACGACCGCTTCTGGGTCAGCGGCTTCAGAAGCGATCCTGATCCGCGCCAGGATTTCAGCGCTATTCCCCGGAACCTGATAAACAAAAAAACCAGGCAAAAGCTCCAGGATAACCCTGACAACCGGCTTATTCAGCACCTGGGCAATTGCTGCCTGACCTATGGCTGTCCTGCTGCCAAAAATTTTTTTCTGGGCCGTCACGAAGCCCCGCTGCCTGCCTCGCCTTCCTGTAATGCCGATTGTGTGGGTTGTATTTCCCTGCAATCATCAGACGACTGTTCGGCTACCCAGGATCGCATAGAATTTATTCCCAAACCGGAAGAGATTGCCGAAATCGCTGTACCGCACCTCCAAAAAGTAGCCCGGGGAGTGGCAAGCTTCGGTCAGGGCTGTGAAGGGGAACCCCTGCTGCAGGCGGAGACCCTGGAAAAGGCCATAAGACTGATCCGCGGACAGACTGATCAGGGCACCATAAACTTAAATACTAACGCCAGCATCCCTGAGGCAGTAAACAGACTGGCTGAAGCCGGTCTTGATTCTATCCGCGTCAGTATGAACAGTGCCCGCAAAGGCTGCCATACCCTTTATTACCGGCCCAGGGGATTCAACTTCAAGGATGTGCTTGCCTCGATCCGGGTTATGAAAGACCGGGGCGGATTTGTTTCTCTCAACTATTTCATACTACCGGGCTTTACCGATGATGAAGAAGAATTCGAGGCCCTCTGCAGTTTGGTTACTGAATATAAACCCGATTTTATTCAGCTGCGCAATCTTAATATGGACCCTGAAGTATACTTGGAGACGGTCCAGCACCGGCCCCGTAAAAAGCCAATGGGGATACGCCGCTGGCTGGAAAAGATGCAGACAAATTTTCCCGACCTTGGTTTTGGCTACTTTAATCCACCTTTAAAATAAAGCTGCAAAAAAAATGGATTGACTTGGCTGATCACCGTGCTATAAATGAATACTAAATTAGTATACTTTTAACAGAAAGTATGGAGGTAAATCATGAGTGAACATGGAAGCAACGAAGAAAGAGACTATCGGGTTCCCCTGAAAGCCGGTCTTGTAATGTTGGCAGTAATCATCGCTGCTGCCTTTATAGCAACCCTGTAAACCGACAGATAAAGAATATGGAAAAAAATACTATCACTCTTGCCGACTGCTACAAACAATTCACCCGGGATCAGGACAAGGCCTGTTCCCCGGAAGAAACGGTGAATCATTTTCATCACAGACTCAAAAAGGCTGATCTCGATGTCCTGAAAGAGGTCCGTCGAATTGACAACGGCAGACTGGACATCCCCGTCTATTTCAGTGTCTGCGGCAGCGATGCCTTCAATATAATCGGCAACAAGAAACAGATGGGTAAAGGCAGCTCACCTGAACAGGCCAGAGCCAGCGCCTGCATGGAACTGGCCGAACGTTTCAGTCTTTTCAGCTTCATGAACGATACCGGCAATTTTATTCATGACACCTACCAAGGTGTCAGGGAAAAGGGCTATCCGGTAATGGATCTTGAAGCCCTGACCACATCTGTCCATGATAAAGAGACTTCTCCGGAAACCCTGGCAAAACTGCTGGAGGAAATCCCCTTAAACTGGGCCTGGGCAACCAATATGACCAAAGGGGAGAATATATTGGTCCCTTTCAGCTGGTTCTATACCATAAATGAATTCAACGGGTCATCAGCAGGTAACACTCTGGAAGAGGCAATATGCCAGGGGCTGTGTGAGATAGTGGAACGTCATGTCTCCGACCTGGTCAGCCACAACCGGCTGGAGACTCCGGCAATTGATCTCGACTCCATAGAAGACCCGGTTAACCGGGAGCTTTTGGACAAATTCCATAGAAACGGCATCAAAGTCTATCTTAACGATATAAGCCTTGACACCGGCATACCCACAGTGGCCGGAGTGGCTGTCGACCCTTTCACCTTCCCGGAAACAAGCGAGATTGTCTACACTGCCGGCACCTCTCCAAGTCCGGAAAAAGCGATTATCAGGGCCCTTACTGAGATCGCCCAGCTTGGAGGGGACTTCAATACCGCCTCGAACTACGAGGCCAGCGGTCTTCCCAAGCCATTATCAACACAAGAGATAGACTACATAATAAATTCTCCGGAGTCCATTACCCTGACAGAAATGACCGATCTTGCCGATGACAACATCAAAAAGGAAATAGAAAACTGCCTGGCAGCCCTAAAAAGGATAGACCTGGATGTATATATCATGGATATCACTCATCCGGCCCTTGAAATCCCGGTAATTTACACCATAATACCCGGGGCCTGCTTCAGGGAACGATCCCGCAACACCAATGCCGGTCTGTTTGCCGCCAAGCTGGCGGCTGAAAAGATCAACAATCCCCTGGAATCTGCCGCAAGACTGGTGGCAATGCAGGAAATAATGCCTGACGCTTACTTTCTGGAATTTTACCTGGGCCGCAATATGGTAGAAACAGGCCGTCCCGATGAAGCGGTAAAGCATTTTGAAAGGGCCCTCACTCTGGATCCGGACCGTCATGACACTCCCTATATCCATTCCTTCCTGGGGGACTCCCTGAAAGACCTGGGCAGATACAGTGAAGCCCTGAACATTCTGGAGCAGGGCCTGGAATATGATGAAGAAAGACCCGACATGCACAATATAATGGGAGTCTGTTATTTCAAGCTGCAGCAGTATGACAGGGCAATATCCCATTTCCACCGGGCAGTGGAACTCTCCCCTTCTTCGGCAATAGATTACGCCAACCTGGGAGTCAACTACCAGGAAACCGGTGACACCCAGGAAGCTGTCAAATATCTGGAAATCGCTGTTTCCCTTGATCCGGCCCTGGATTTTGCTCAGCAGAGACTCAGGCAATTAATTAATTAAGAAGCAGAATCATTTAAGTTGATGGCATTGAATCGAAATTGTAATTCATAACTCCCTCTTGTAAGCAGCCGCCATCTCCGGGCTATATTTCCCCCCTTTTTCCTGGTAAATAAAAAAGGGAGGAAGGACATTTAACCCCTCCCCGCCGTTTTTTACCGCTTCAAGCAGGACCATCCCGGCGGGAGCGCCGGGGTAGGAATGCACAGTTTGAAGCCTCTTGGGCTCAAGCAGTTTTTCTCCCATGGCCTCCATTAACCTTGCCATTCTCTCCGCAGGATAGATAAAAGCCACCCTGCCCCGGTTGCGGACAGCGTAAGCGGCTGCCTCCACAGTATCAGTCAGGTCTGCTTTGAGCTCATGCCGGGCCGCAGCTACGTCTCTGGCGGGATTCTGCCGGCCGCTGGTGACAGTACGGTAGGGAGGGTTGGAGATTACCAGGTCAAAAGACTCCGCCGGTACTGTTTCCCTGATCTTTTTCAAATCACCTTGAATGGTATATATCCGGCCGGTATAACCGTTTATCTCCACATTGTGTTTAAGCAGTCGGTAAAGGTTGTCCTGCAGCTCCAGAGAGGTTATGCCCACCGTAGGCCGGCGGTAGGCGATAATAAGGGAAATCACCCCGCAACCCGCACCCAGGTCGAGGATAAGATTTCCGGGCTTAGGCGCTACATAATGAGCCAGGAGAACGGCATCCACGGAAAACCGATAGCCCTTTTCAGGTTGGGAAATCCGCAGATCCCCCTCGAAAAGAGTGTCTTCAGTCACTAATCCACTTTTCTTACCAGCAGGCCGGTAAGGATTTTGGGGTAAAAATAGGTTGATTTCTGGGGCATGGTCAGATCCTCGTCGGAGATCTTCTTCAACTGGGGAACCGGCGTGGAATTCATGAGGAATAGTATGGGGGTCGTCCGGCTGGTGGCGGAAGATTTCTTGACTACCTTATCCAGGGCATCCTCGGAATCACTAAAATAAGCAATCAGTTCTTCCTGATCACATTTTTCCTGGCTGACTCCCAGAATATGTTCAATGATTAACTTGGAGAGCACGACAACATCGAGTTCCTGAAGGGCCTGGGGCATGTCATCACCAACGGCTTCAGCCAGTACGCCTTCCTTAAGAGTCAAAAGAAAACATCGGTCCGATTCGGGTTCATACATGCCGAACATGGTCTTGCGCCCCCGGTTTGCCTCCATCCGGGTGAGAGCTTCGGTGGTCAGCATTTCCCGGTTGCCTTCCTTTATTTCCCGGACCTCAAAATAAGGCTCCATCAGATCAATCAGCTTTTCGACACTTATTATACCGGGATAATCAAGAAGGCGATGGGTGGGCAGAACTGAGAGCCCCTCTTCTTCCATGGGACAGATGTACATCATGGTATAATTATAGGGACTGTCCGGATCAATCCCGCCGAGGCGTTTCTCCATGAGTTCCCTGAACTGCAGAGCGGTGGTGTAACGGTGATGTCCATCAGCAATATACAGGGATTTATCACTCAACAGTTCCTGGATCCGGGTTATGGCCTCACTGTCGGTTATCGGCCAGATATAATGGGTGCAGCCGTCATGGTCTTTAACAGAATAAAGAGGGGCAGCGGACCGATACCGCTCCAGGGTACCTATAACCGAATTCTCCTGATCGGAAAAAAGAGAAAAGATGGGACTGAACTGGGCCCTGCAGGTATCCAGAAGATCAAGACGATCATCCACGTGGTTGCGGAACGTCTTTTCATGCCTTTTTACTACACCTTCGGAAAACTCGGCAAGCTGGACCTGTACCATCAATCCCTTGCGGGTCATTTTCCTGCCGTTGGGCAGGCGGTAATCGGTATAGTACAGATAGATGGTTGGCTGATCGTCCTGAATCAGCACTCCTTCTTCCTGCCACTTCTGGAAAAACCCCTTGGCCCGGCCATATCGTTCTTCCGGGGATTCATCTCCCATATGTTTGGTCAGATCAAGCTGGACTATATTGTAGGGATTCTTCTTGACCAGATCCTTCATATCCTTTTCGTCAATCACATCATAGGGAGGAGAAACCACATTCTCCATCCTGCCGATTTTCTCCTTATTAAAACGAATTGCTTGAAAAGGCTTGATATTTGCCATAATATACTATCTCCTTATACGAATACATGTATGTGAACGAAAAAATACAAAGCCTGAGCCACCGGATAAGACCATGGTATCAAACGGCTCAAGTAATATAATAATGCAGATCCACCGAAAGAATTAAATATATAAAAGGATCAGTGAAACTGTGAAAGGTATCAAATTATAACCGAAAATAGAAAAAAACGCCACTGACACGACAAGGAGATTTTCCATGTTTGATATTTTTATAAAAAACCATTTTTCTGCTGGCCATCATTTACGGGATTATCCGGGCAACTGCGAAAAACCCCATGGCCACAACTGGAATGTAGAGGTAACCGTCCGGGCCGTGGAACTCGATGCCCTGGGGATGGGAGTAGATTTCAGGACAGTCAAAAAGGCTGTAAACAGTGTGCTTAATGAGCTTGATCACTGCAACCTTAATGAACATACTGCCTTCCAGGTAAATAATCCATCTTCGGAAAACATCGCCGTATATATTTTTGACCACCTTAAAGACGAACTGCAGTCGGACCGCTACCATCTCCACTCGGTTATGGTTGGAGAAACCGATAAAACCGGTGTTATCTATTATGGGAGCCAAACCAGCTGATTCAGACAACCGCAGGACCCTGACTGTTTCCGAACTTTTTTATTCCATACAGGGAGAATCCTCTTTTGCCGGGTATCCCTGCTTTTTCATACGTCTTTCCGGCTGCAATCTCCGCTGCCTTTTCTGCGACACAGTCTATGCCTATGAGGAAGAGGGTACGGATTATTCTCTGGAAGAACTGCTGAAATTGGCCGGCCGGCATCCCGGCGCTCTGGTCCAGATCACCGGCGGTGAACCTCTGCTCCAGGAAAACGTTTACCCGCTGATGAATCTTCTCCTGGAATCAGGGAGGCAGGTTCTGCTGGAGACCAACGGCTCCATAAGCCTGGAAAAGGTATCCCCGGAGGTGGTCAGGATTATGGACCTAAAGTGTCCGGAGAGCGGGATGTCTGAACAGATGGATTTAAGCAATCTTGATCTCCTTTCCCGGACAGATGAACTGAAATTTGTTATCAGTTCCCGTCTTGATTATGACTGGACCCTTGACATACTTGGGACCCGTTTTAATTTGTTTTCCAGAACCGATCTCCGGGATCTGCCGGGCATTCTTTTTTCTCCGGAGACTACCAGAATCCGGCCTTCCCTTTTGGCCGCCTGGATTCTGGAGGATCATCTCCCGGTCCGCCTTCAGCTCCAGCTCCATAAAATATTATGGCCGGAAGAATCAAGAGGATTATAGATCAAAAGGAATATATGAAAGCAGGTATGAATAACGAACGAAAAACAAGAGCCTTAGCCCTCTTCTCCGGGGGGCTTGACAGTATGCTGGCCTGCAGGGTTATAGCGGCCCAGGGTATAGAAGTCACGGCAGTCAAATACGTAACCCCGTTCTTTGATCACAATCTCCTCGGGCAAGAGGAAGAGTACCGCTCCAGTATCAAAGAAAAATACGGTATCAATGTCGTGGTCAAGGACATCAGCGGCGATTATCTGGATCTGCTCCGTCATCCTCCCCATGGCTTCGGCAAACATTTCAATCCCTGTATTGACTGCAAAATTCTCATGATTCGGAAAACCATGGAGTTAATGTCCGAATACGGGGCATCCTTTATTATCAGCGGGGAAGTCATAGGCCAGCGCCCCATGTCCCAGAGGCGGGATACTTTAAGGATCATAGAAAGGGAAAGCGGCAGTACCGGGATACTCATGCGCCCTTTATGCGCCAGGAGCCTCAAACCGACTGAACCTGAAGAACAGGGCCTGGTCGACAGGGAATCCCTCCCGGATTTCAATGGCCGTTCCCGGACCCCTCAGATGAAACTGGCGGAGAGTTTCGGAATAAAGGATTATCCCAGCCCAGCCGGAGGATGTATTCTGACAGACCCTGTCCTGGGAGAAAGAATCAAGTCCCTTTATAACGAACTGGAACAGGTAAGTGTCGCCGATATCAAATTTATCCTCACCGGCAGGCAGTTCCGGCTGCCCCACGGAGGTCACCTGATCATGGGCAGAAGAAAAAAAGAAAACGAGAGAGTGGCCGGCCTCAGGCAGCCCGGGGATATTCAGCTTCAACCCGACGACAGACCCGGTCCTTCGGGCCTTCTGCGTTATACCGACCATCCGGAAGATATCGAATACGCTGCTTCACTTATTGTTAATTACAGCAAAAAATCGGACGACCTCCCCGTAGAGTGCCCGGTCAGGATAATATCCGACAACCGGACCACGTCTTTCAGAACCACGCCCCATAAGGGGGAGTCATTACATAACAGGGGGTAATCTTAAAGCCCTGTTGCCCAGAAACCTTGCTGATAGCATTATCCCGGCAGCGGAAAGCGTTTCTGTCGAAAAAAGATTTCCCGGTAAACCGGTAAGGAGCTTGTGCGAAAACACGATCACGGTCAGCCAGCCAGGTCCATTGCACAGTAAAGTTTCAATATCTTGGTCGACCCCCCAAGATTGTCTTATTTTTCTCCGTTTTTAATCTCCTTTAAATTGCTTGATTGGTGGCCCTCGGCCGGTCATCCTCAGCAAAACATAATAATAGTTTCAGCCGGCGTTATAGTGAAATTCCGGGACACAGACCAGGCCGGGCAGGAGTGCGATCAGCTTCCTTTTACCCCCTTGGCAATGCGGTCGCCGATCTCTTTGTCTATATTGCGCCAGTATCCGAACGCACGCTCCAGAACCGGATCAGTCACTCCTTTTTTTAGGTGGCCGACCACGTTGGCCACCAAACGGTCCCGTTGAGCATCATCCATAATCTGGCGCACCAGAGTGCCGGCCTGGCCAAAATCGTCGTCATCTTCCCGCAGCGTGTAGGCGGCGCGGATGAAATCCCCGCTTGCCCCCCAGGTGGCTGCTTCGGGATAACGCCCACCGTCAGCCTGTGGGCCACCCTTCGAGTTCGGCGCATATACTGGATCGGTTACATTCTGAACGCGCATGACCCCGTCCTTGCTGTAGCTGTGCACCGGTACCTTGGGCCGGTTTACCGGGATCTGTTTGTAGTTGACCCCCAAACGGGCTCGGTGGGCATCGGCGTAGGAAAAGAGGCGGCCGAGCAGCATCTTGTCCGGGCTGGGACCTATCCCCGGCACAAAGCTGTTCGGTTCAAATGCCGCCTGCTCGATCTCGGTGTGGAAATCGGTCGGATTACAGTTCAGGGTCAGCCGACCCACCTCGTGCAGCGGATAATCATCGTGCGGCCACACTTTGGTCAGGTCAAAGGGATTGAACCGGAAGGACTCGGCTTCAGCAAAGGGCATAATCTGCACCATCAGGGTCCAGCTGGGATAATCACCCCGCTGGATCGCCTCAAACAGATCGCGCCGGTGGCAATCGGCGTCCTCGCCGGCAATCCGGTCGGCCTCTTCCTGCGTAAGACAATCGATGCCCTGGTCGGTTTTGAAATGATACTTCACCCAGAAGCGCGCGCCATCCTTGTTGACCCACATATAGGTGTGGCTTGAGTAGCCGTTCATATGGCGCCAAGTCTTCGGAATCCCGCGGTCACCCATTAGCCAGGTGACCTGGTGGGCGGTCTCAGGCGACAGGGTCCAGAAATCCCACTGCATGTCGTGGTCGCGCAGACCGTTATCCGCCCGGCGCTTCTGGGACCGGATAAAGTGCTGGAACTTCATGGGGTCACGCAGGAAGAACACAGGAGTATTGTTGCCCACCATGTCGTAGTTACCCTCGGAGGTGTAAAACTTCAGGGCAAAACCGCGCGGATCCCGCCAAGTATCGGGGCTGCCGCGCTCCCCTGCCACCGTGGAAAAACGGATCAACGTGTCCGTTTTGGTCCCCGATTGGAACACTGCGGCTTTAGTGTAGGCGCTGACATCCCCGGTGACCTCGAAGTACCCGAAGGCCCCGGAGCCTTTGGCATGGGGCTGACGCTCGGGAATCCGCTCTCGGTTGAAGTTAGCCATCTGTTCGATGAGGTAGTGGTCCTGCAGCAGAACAGGCCCATCGGGTCCCACGGTAAGCGAATGTTCGTCGCTGGAAACAGGAATCCCGGCATCATTGGTCGTGGGCTTACGGTCATCGTTTTTCAAGGTAAGGCCTCCTTTGTTGTTTTATTCAATGCATTTGAGAACGACGATCAGCTCATAATTGCAACCCGGTTAAAGACATACTTCCAATCACAATTACATATTAAATAGTAAGTATTCTTGACTATTGGCAAAAAGGCTAACCTTAGGTGATCCCGCTTTTCTGTATTCATCCGGCTTCTTTCATAATAGTCAGACATATATAAAATTAATAACAATTCTTAGATAATTTTGTATCAAAAATCGTAATCGTAGAGAAGACCTATTTCAGATAAAAATTCAAATGACCCATCCCAATATACTCCCAAAACCCCTTGAAAGAATTGTCCCCCCTTTCCTGGATTTGAGTTGACCAACTTTTGGGTAAAGTTCTCGGATCGATTGGCCATGATCCTTTTCTTTCTTTTGATTTTTATCTGAAAATACGTTAGGAGTTGATCTTTTAGTTCTTTGCCCACCCTTTAATCCAGACTTAATGGACCTGAAATTCAGAAATCCAGAAAATAATTCCGCTATAGATCTAAAATATATCGCTCCGGATGAGGAAAATATAAACAGGATCGCTCAGCGGCCGCCGCCAAATTGGAGATTGTTAATCCGGCCTCTGCCATGTAAAAAAAACAGAATATCCAGCCCTGTCACCTGTCCAGATATGAGACATTGATTACAAGAACAAGAAATTAAAACGATTATGTTTCAAATGCCCTATTGACAAGTCGTAAACCACAGACTAAATAACCCCCGCAAGCAAAAATTGCAGGGAGGGCCACCGCTTTCACATGTCTGAATCCTTACACAATCGGCTTGCCATGCCCTGCCGTTAGGCGGCAATGACCGACACCCTTTTATCCTCCATGCTAAAAGCGAATTTTTATTAAAATCAGTTATCCTACTTACGAAAGTTTTCAGGAGCAAAAAAACTATGACACCGGAAATCATTCTCGTTTTAGCCGTTCTGGTCGCGGTCATCCTCATGTTCGTCTTTGAGTGGGTGCGGGTGGACGTCGTCGGAATCATCATGATGGTCGTCCTGCCCCTGCTGGGGCTGGTCACACCCAAAGAGGCGATCAGCGGACTGTCCAGTAACGCGGTTGTTTCCATTATCGCTGTTATCATTATCGGATCGGGCCTGGACAAAACCGGGGCCATGAATGTAATGTCCCGAATTATCCTCAGTCTGGCGGGTAAAAGCGAGAGTCGGGTTACAATTCTCATCTCGTCAACGGTAGCCGTTATTTCCAGCTTTATGCAGAATATCGGAGCAGCCGCCCTCTTTCTGCCGGCTGCCCGTCGCATCGGCCGCCAGATCGGTGTCCCTGTTTCCAGGATTCTCCTGCCCATGGGATTCTGCGCCATTATCGGTGGCTGCCTCACCCTGATAGGTTCCAGCCCGCTCATCCTCATGAACGATGTTATGGAGATCTTTGACCCTAATGTAGAGCATTTCGGTCTTTTTTCAGTGACTCCCATCGGCATAGCCCTGGTGATCGGTGCCTTGATATATTTTGTTGTATTCGGCCGCCTTGTACTTCCCAGCGTAAAGGGAGAAGAAACCGGCGGTCCCATGTCGGAGATCCTCAAAAATACTTATGAAGATATGGGAACCCTGTTTGAACTGCATATTCCGGAGGATTATTCCGGCCCCCGAACCCTGGAAGAACTTTCCCTGCGCCCCATATACTTTTCCAACGTCGTGGCTGTTAGCCACAACGCCCTGAATGAAAAGAATTTCGCTCCTAAACGGGAAACCGAAATCAACCCCGGCGACGATATCGCGGTAATCGGCACCCACGAATATATTTCCAAGCTGGCCGATGATTTCGGCTTTATTGTGCGGGAGGACATGTCCACCTTTGCCGAGGAACTGTCACCCAACAATGCCGGTATCCTGGAGGGAATCATTACTCCCCGCTCGGAGTTGGCAGAGAAGACCTTACGGGATTTTGAATTCCGCAAACACTACCAGGTCAACCCCCTGGCAATCTACCGCAGACAGGAAGTGCTGGTGGCCAATATTTCGGACATTGTTCTGCATCCGGGAGATGCCCTGCTGCTGCACGGCCGCTGGGAGCACTTTCAGGTGCTGAAAGAAAAACCCGATCTGGTTTTCACCGAGCAGGTCCAGGGCGAAGTCCTCAGGACGGACAAGTTGAAGTATGCCGTGGGGTGGCTCCTGGTTTCCCTGGTGATGATAATGGGTTTCAGGGTGCAGCTTTCCATCTCCCTGCTTACCGGAGCCCTTGGTATGATTCTTTCCAAGGTAATGTCTATTGACGAGGCCTATGATGCCGTGGACTGGATGACCGTCTTTCTCCTGGGCGGCCTCATTCCTCTGGGTATCGCCTTTGAGAATACCGGAGCGGCAAACTACATCGCTACCTCAATCATGGAAGCCGCCGGTGACGTATCCCCCATTGTACTGTTGACCATTATCGCAGTCCTGACCTCGTTTTTTACCCTGGTAGCCTCCAATGTGGGGGCTGCGGTGCTCATGATCCCTCTGGCCATGAATATGGCCGCAGGTGCCGGGGCCGATCCCCGAATGGCCGCTTTGGTTGTGGGTGTAGCCTGCTCCAACACCTTCGTACTTCCCACCCACCAGGTTAACGCCCTCATCATGCGGCCGGGCGGCTATCGCACCGTAGACTATTTCCGTGCAGGTACGGGCATGACCGTTCTTTACCTGATTATCATGATGGCAGCGATCTACTTCCTTTACGGGATTTAAGCCTCGCCTCCGGAGATCAGCCTTTGGATCACATGTATCATAGTAAAGATTAATATTTCTTCCCTGTGATAACCTGATTCTGACCACCCCATGGCCAATAATAAGGTTATCACAGGTGATCAATTCCGGATTGTCACAGCGCCCCCGGCACAATGCTTTTGCTGAAAGTAGAGCTAAAATTAATTATTTTTATATCCCCCTCCTCCCTCCTGCTCACACATACATTATCGAACCAACAGACTACGGCAAAAAACAGGGCTTAAAGCCTGTATGTCAACCATTATATCCCAATCACTTTCTGAAACGTCTCATATCAGCTTTATGGCAGCACAGCCTGCATTGTTAACAACAAGGTCAACCTTTGCTCGTCAATGGGGGGAGTTTATTATTTGACAAGAGACCTCCTAAGGAATGCCTTAATATATTTCAAGAACCATCAACTTTTATTTGACACTGCCACTTTTGGATAATAATGTATAAGAAAGTATAAGAAAGTATAACATTGGTACAATTACGAAGGAGACTACACTATGGCAAATATTCAGGAAATGCCTGAACCCATGCGCTCGCACCTGGCCGAATTACCCTGTCCGGTTTTCGAGGCAACCCCGTGGGCCTCCGGTCCGCCCCTACATCGACGCCGGGTGGCAATAATCTCCACCGCCGGGCTCCACAGGAGAAATGATCGGCCCTTCAAGGGGATGTCCGGGGATTACCGGATCATACCCCAAGAAAGCGCTGCCAGGGACCTGGTCATGACTCACATCTCAACCAACTTCGACCGTACCGGTTTCCAGCAGGACTGGAACGTGGTTTTTCCCCTGGACCGCCTCCATGAACTCGCTGCTGATGGTCTTATAGGAAGCGTGGCTGATTACCATTATTCCTTCATGGGGGCCACCGAGCCGGCAGAGATGGAAAAACCCGCCGCCAGTATTGCCGGACTTCTGAAGGGAGACGATGCGGATGCAGTCCTGCTGGTGCCGGTCTGACCCTTTTGTACCCGCGCCGTGGGCGCGCTGGCTCACTACCTGGAGAGGGAAGACATCCCCACGACCCAGATCAGCCTCATCAGGGAGCATACCGAGACCATCCGGCCGCCTAGGGCTCTCTGGGTCCCTTTTGACCTGGGCCGCCCCCTGGGTCTCCCGAAAGAACCGGCTCTGCAGCGCCGGGTGCTTATGGAGGCCCTGGAGCTTTTTAATATAGAAAAGGGGCCGGTGTTAAAGGATTTCAGCGAAGACATTGCCGGCAGGACCGGGAATAGCCAGGATTCCCTGGATCACCTGGCCTGCCCGGTGAGTTTCAGGCCTTCCTCTCCGGAGGAAAACGGCGGGGAAACTCTCCTGGCCGATTTCGGGCAGGAAATGGCTGAATTTCGCCCCTGGTACGATCTCAATTTTGACCAGCAGGGCTACACCACCATGGCTTTTTTTACACCTGATACCGCCTCCGGGCTGCTGAGGGATTTTGTTGCCGGGGAAAACTTACAGATCCCCGAAGAGATTTCCTCACCAGCGACTGCTCTCCGGCTGGCAGCCCAGGATCTCAAGGCCTTTTATTTCGAGACGGTTAAAAGACGCCCGGACAAAAACCTGCCCGGGGACCTGGAGTTCGAGCGCTGGTTCTGGCAGAAGACCGCGGCAGGCGGAGTGCTCAAGCTGATCCGGAAAATCTGTCAGAAATCAGACGATGAAGAGATCAGGACCACCGGCACCATGTTCCTGGTGCCGCTTGACCAGGCTTGAGCCCCATACAGAAGACAGTCAACCAGTCAGGAGCTTTATATGGATAAATTACTGAACGTCAAGGAAGCGGCGGCCCTGCTGAACGTCTCCCAAATGACGATACGGCGCTGGACCAACAGTGGTCTGCTCAAATGTTACCGCCTCGGCAGAAAACGGGAGAGGCGGTTCAGCCCCCAGGACCTCCGGGAATTCCTTACCGGCGACCAGGACTCTGACAAGTCAGCTTCCCAAGCCACCCCCGGGATATCCCTGGGCTATGGAGACCTGGAAGTTCCGGACGGCACCCATCTGACCCATCTATATTATGATTTACAGGAGGCCCTGGGCCTCCAGGCCTCTTTTCTCAGACAGGGTCTGGAAAGCGGGGAAACCGTACTGGTGGTCGCTCCTGATGACAGAAAAAAACAGCTTTTGCAGATTTTGACCGAGAACGGCCTGGACACTGCCGGCCTTATCAGGCAAAAAAGACTGCACCACGACGGGGGTCGGCAAAGCCCTGCGGACCTGTCAGCCTACATATCCCAGATCGCCTTATCCAGCCCGGGACGGTTCAGGCTGATAGGAGACATGGCCTGGACCATTAACAAGAAATGGCAATTCGAAGATCTTAAAAATCTCGAGGAAAATTCCAACAGCATGCTGAGGGCCGGCAACCTCTTCTTATGTCAATACGGTCTTGGTGAGTTTTCCGGCCGGGAAACCATGATGGCGGCGGAGACCCACCAATATGCCATTTACCAGGGAAGGCTCAAGGAAAGCCTCCTGTTTTAAGCAGGAGACAACGACAAGCACAACAAAAACAGCGAGGACTAAACTATGACAATGCAGGTATTGGGAATTTCCGGCAGCCCTGTCCGTAACAGCAACACGGACCGACTGGTTCAATACATACTTGCGGCAACAGGCCTGGAAACTGAATTTATCAAACTGAGCGATTATCGGGTCAGGCCCTGCCGGGCCTGCCTGGGCTGCGCCGCCGACAATATTTGCAAGCAGGTTGACGATTTCCAGAATCTGGCCCCCAAAGTACGGGAGGCCCGGGCCCTGGTGGTGGGTGGTTATCCCCCTTATGGCATGCTTGACGGTTTTACCAAGGCCTTCCTGGAACGGCTTTATTCCCTGCGTCACCGCAATATGCTCAACAAAGGCAAACTGGGAGTGGCGGTCACAACCGGTATGGGAGGAGAGGCCCCCGGCCTCCGGGAGGCCAACGACCAGATAGCCCATGTTATGACCATGGAGGGGATGGAGGTAATCGCCAGGCTCGAGGCCAGGGGCAATCTGACCTGCCTGGTCTGCGGCCAGGGAGAAACCTGCCCCATAAGCGGAATCCCCAAATTTTTCGGGGACCGGGAGGTCAGCGAAGAAAGACTGACCCGGGTGGAACAACAGCCTGTCTGGCAGTCCGCCCGGGAAACAGGAATGGAGATAGGACGCCGTTTGGAACAGCAGAGCGACAATAAGTGAACACCGATTTAAAGACTAATCAAGAAAGGAGCAAATTACCATGGAATGCAAATTACTGGAAGTAGAAGAGACCACCGGAAAAACCGCTGAACTCTATGATGATATCCGGGCCAATTTCGGAATGGTACCCAATTTTTTCAAGGCCCAGGCCGCTGTCGACCCGGATTGGGCCCTTAACAACTGGTCCAGGGTCAAACAGATCATGATCGATCAGGGGTCCCTGGACCGCAAAACCAAGGAGATTATCGCCATGGTGGTTTCCCTGATGAACAACTGCCAGTACTGCCATCTGGCGCACAAAACCATGGCTCTGATGACCGGGGCCACAGAAGAAGAGTTGTACGAGACCATGAAAGTGATGGAGCTCTTCCAGAGCTTTACCTCCATCGCCAATTCACTTGAGATTCCGTGCGATGTCACCCCGGTGATGGCCCAAAAATGACTGAGACGGCAAAGCAAAAGACCATAGTGGCCTGCGAAGTCTTGGTCCCTGAACTGCGCACCGTTCTGGCCGAGCGACCGGAAATCAAGGTAGTCTCTCTGCCGGCGGCACTGCACACCGACCTGAAGCGGCTCGACCAGGAACTGGACTGCCGGCTCTCCACCTGCACTTCTTCCGGGTCCGGAAAAAATGACCTGTGTGTTTTATTCGGCAGGGAGTGTTCCCCATCTGTTGACCAGCTGACAGACAAGCACAATGCCGTCCGTATCCAGGCCGGCAACTGTCTTGATGCCCTGCTGGGCAAACACAGGAAGGAAGCGAAGGACGAAGGCGCCTTTGTGATCACTCCCGGGTAGATACGGGCCTGGCCTGCCATAATGGAGGCCATGGGCTGGGACGAGGTGGACTGCCGCCTCAATCTGGGCCGCTTTGATAAGGCCGTACTCTTTGATACCGGCGTGGAACCTCAGCTCACCGAAGAAGAAATTCTCTGGTTTTTTGAGGTCTCCGGCCTTTATGTGGAAATGCACTCTATTGAACTCCACTTTTTTAAAGACTTGGTTTTCAGATGTTTGCACATAGCTGATACTTGAATGTATAATTAAATGCAAACAGATAACAGGATAAATGAATAAACAATTATACCGGAGACGAATATGAAGATGAACAACCGGCTTTCCATTTCGCTTTTCTGCCTTCGCCTGACAGTTGCCCTGGTAATGCTGGTCTGGAACCTTGATAAGTTTATTAACCCCGGGCATGCCGCCGCAGTCTATGAAAAATTTTATCTCCTGGGCGGCCTGGGCAGGGAAATCATGTATGCCATCGGGGCCATAGAAATTGTCATTGTTGCCGCCTTCCTGTTCGGCCTCAGGAAACGTCTTTCCTACGGTATTGTCCTGATACTGCACGCCATATCGACCTTTTCATCTTATGGGCAGTATCTGGCCCCCTATGAGGGAGCCAACATCATGTTTTTTGCCGCCTGGCCCATGCTGGCGGCCTGTCTCGCCCTCTACCTGCTGCGGGACCAGGATGTTTTGTTCACCATCGGCAAATAACAGCCGCCTGGAACGGCGGCTCAGGCAGGAAAGAATTGTTGAACCATTGATGCAGTATAAGACCAATAACTGTAACTGTATCGTTGCATTACTGGGCCTTTGGCCTCTCCCCGGCGGTTGCGAAAGCAAGCAGGGGATGAAAAGGGTACTTCCGGTGGCGATGCCTGTTGTCAGGTCTTTTCAGGGGAAAAACACAAATCTTATGAGAGGGAAAGCAATGACATACCCAAAAAAAAATCCAGATATTTCACTGAAAATCCGGTTGTCTTTTGCCGTCCTTTTACTCCCGATCTTTTGCCTTTCCGAGACTTATGCCGCACCCTCCCCCGACCTGTGGCCGCGCTGGCAGGACCATCAACCTGAAAGTGCCATGGTCCTTGACCACACTCCCTGGGACTATTTGCTGGAAGAATATCTGGTCACCGACCATCCTTCCGGGATCAACCGTTTTCGTTATGGAGCCGTTTCGCCGGAGGACAGAAAAAAGCTCAGCGAATATCTCGGGTACCTGCAGGAGATCAGGGTTTCTTCTCTGAACCGGCAGAAGCAATTGGCCTACTGGATCAACCTGTATAACGCCCTGACCGTCAAGGTTATTCTCGACCATTATCCGGTGGAAAGCATCAGGGATATCAACATCTCCCCCGGTTTTTTCAGCAGCGGTCCCTGGGACGCCAAACTGCTGAACATCGACGGGGAAAAGCTCAGCTTAAACGATATCGAACACCGTATCCTGCGGCCCATCTTTAAGGACAATCGAATCCATTATGCGGTCAACTGCGCCAGCCTGGGCTGCCCGGAATTACAGCCTGTGGCCTTTACCGCCGCCAACACCGAAGAGCTGCTGGAGAAGGGGGCCAGGACCTATATCAACAGTCCCCGGGGAGCCCGGATGGAGAAGAGGAGGCTGCACGTTTCCAGTATTTACAAGTGGTTCCAGGTGGATTTCGGCGGCTCCGAAGCAGGTGTTATAAAACATTTGCGCCTCTATGCCGAGGGTGACCTGGCAGAAGACCTGCAGAGCTATGACCGGGGCTTGCGTTATGAATACGACTGGAGTTTGAATGAGCCGGAATGAAAAAAAAACTATCACATGTATTGATCGTGATGGGTCCCTGATCCATGACACCAGGGAGCATCTCTTCCTTGGCCGGGAAGACGACTGGCGGGAAAAAGTAAGGATACTTCCCCATGTGGTGGAAGGATTGCGCCTGCTCAACACCATTACCGGGGCGGGGATCTATATGATCACCAACCAGGCCGGCGTTGCCATCAGCGATTTCCCCCTGCTGACCGAGGAACGGGCCCATGAGGTCTGCCGATAAGTGCTGGACCTGCTGCAAGACGAGGGAGCCCATCTTGACGGGTACTTTCTCTGCCCGCACGCCACGCCGGAATATGTCAGCCAGAAGCCGGATACCGGTTTTTATCCCCATCTGGTCCATGATTGCCAATGTCTGAAACCCCGCCTGGGTATGGTTTTCAACGCCTTGAAAGCACAAGGGGTAACGCCGGACAATGCCGATATCTACGTCATCGGTGACCGGGCAAGCGACGTCCAGAGCGCGCTTAACCTCGGAGGCACCGGTATTCTCATCCCCTTTGTCAATGAGCCTGGTGAACTTGACAAGGTAAGATCACTGGCGGGACAAGGCCGGGGACAAGTTTACATTGCCGGAACCATGTTTGTCGCAGCTGAATATATTTTTCCCGTATTGGGCATGATTGAGGCAGCGGAAATGTGAATCATGGTAATGTCTATCCAGGAGGTACATATTATGAAAAAAAGCATTGATGGCCTGAATATCAATACATTGAGGATGCTTTCGCTGGGTATGGTGGAAAAGACAAAGTCAGGACATCCCGGCCTGCCTTTGGGCGGGGCCGCCATGATGTATGTGCTGTCTTCCCGAGTTATGAATCATAACCTCCGAAATCCGGAATGGCATAACCGCGACAGGTTTTTGCTGTCAGCGGGGCAAGGACCCGCGACTATAAGGTATCTATCCTTCCCCCTGATGTCAAAAAAGGCTGGTTATTGAGGCGGGCTCTTCTGTTGGGTGGTGGAAATTGGCAAGCGATGAAGGCGATGTGATCGGAGTAGATACGTTCGGGGAATCGGCGCCCGGAAAGATTGTCTTTGAAAATTAAGGTCTTACCGTGGAGAACGTAATGGCAAGGGCGTTGAAACTGTTGCGTGTAAAGCCTGTCCGTATCAACTGAATCTCCCGACTCTCCTTATTCTATGAAAGAGGAAGGTGCGGTATGGTTCAAGATTTTGAATGGAAATTAAATTATCGTGTCCCGCAAACAGTACTGAGTCTTGCGGAATCGCAAATTGAAAAGGACGGCAGGGCCTGGATTGTATCATAATCAGATTTTCGGCGGCAGAGGATTATATCGCATAGTCAGAATCGCCGGAAGAGGAGGGATTTATGAACAAACTCGAACAATTGAAGACCATGACCACTGTGGTCGCCGACACTGGAGACTTCGATGCAATAAAAGCATATCGCCCGACGGACGCAACGACCAATCCATCGCTGGTCTATGCCGCCACCCAGTTACCCCGGTATAGCAAGCTGGTTTCCGAAGCCGTCGAGTTTGGGATGGCGAAGGCAGATTCGCCGGATACTCGTAAGACCCTCATCCTTGACCGCCTCACCGTCCTTTTCGGTCGCGAGATCCTCTTGATTATTCCGGGTCGGGTGTCGACGGAAGTTGATGCGCGACTGTCTTTTGATACCGAGGGAAGCATCCGTAAGGCCAATGAGCTGATAGAAATGTATGAGGAGTTTGGAGTCGGCCGTGAACGTATTCTTATCAAGCTGGCCTCGACCTGGGAAGGAATTCGAGCCGCTGAAGTACTTGAAAAACAGGGCATCCACTGTAACCTGACGCTGATGTTCAGCTTTGCCCAGGCCATCGCCTGCGCCGAGGCGGGGGTCTCCCTCATCTCTCCATTTGTTGGTCGCATTACAGATTGGCACAAGGAGAAAGAAGGGGTTGCAGCTTATACGCCAGAGGAGGACCCAGGGGTGCAGTCGGTGCGGAAGATTTTCAACTATTACAAACATCATGGCTATGAAACCCAGATTATGGGGGCGAGTTTCAGAAATACCGATCAGATCCTTGCCCTTGCCGGCTGCGACCTGTTGACCATTTCGCCCAAATTACTTGCCGAGCTGGAAAGTATGGAAGGCAATGTTGTCCGCATGCTTGATGCCGGGTATACGAAAGAGATGGCTATGGCAAAATATTCACTCACCGAAAAAGACATGCGCTGGATTCATAATGAAGACCCCATGGCCGTGGAGAAACTTGCCGAAGGCATTCGCAATTTCACCAAGGATATACGTAAACTTGAAGAATATGTTCATGAACGCTTGACCCAGGGAACCAAGTAAATTTGCTGCGGGGTAAAAAGATGTTTTGTTCACAATCGACAAGGAGAAAACTATGTCACAGGCGGATATCGGGCTGATAGGCCTGGCGGTCATGGGACGGAACCTGGTGCTGAACATGAACGATCATGGGTTTACGGTTGCCGTGTTCAACCGGACCACTGCCAAGGTCGATGAATTCCTGGAAGGTCCGGCCAGAGATACGAATATCATCGGGGCCTATTCCCTGAAAGAGCTGACCGGCAGTTTACAGAAACCGCGCAAGGTGATGCTGATGGTCAAGGCCGGAGCGGTTGTCGATGCCTTTATCGAACGGCTGGTGCCGCTGCTTTCCTCCGGTGACATCATCATCGACGGCGGCAATTCCCTCTATACCGATACCAACCGGCGAACCCGCGACCTGGCCCAAAAAGGTATCCTTTTTATCGGCACCGGCATCTCCGGCGGTGAGGAAGGAGCGCGCACAGGGCCGTCCATCATGCCGGGCGGTAATCCGGCGGCCTGGCCCCAGCTGAAAGGGATTTTCCAGGCAATTGCCGCCAGGGTCGATGATGAGCCCTGCTGCGACTGGGTCGGCGAGGAGGGGGCCGGCCATTTCGTCAAGATGGTGCATAACGGCATTGAATACGGCGATATGCAGCTCATCTGCGAGGCCTATGATTTTATGCATAGAGGCCTGGGCATGAGCACCGGGGCCATTCAGTCGGTGTTCGCTGAATGGAACCGGGGCGTGCTTGATTCCTATCTCATGGAAATTGCCGCCGATATCCTCGCATATAATGATACGGATGGCGCTCCCCTGGTGGACAAGATCCTCGACGCCGCCGGCCAGAAAGGCACCGGCAAATGGACAGGGATCAACGCCCTTGATCTGGGCATTCCCTTGACACTGATCGGTGAGGCGGTGTTTGCCCGTTGTCTGTCGGCCATGAAAGAGGAACGGGTCAGGGCCGCCGCTTTTCTCACCGGACCGTCGGCGACCGCTGCCGTGGATGCCGCCGAATTTATCGAGGCCGTGTGCGACGCCCTCTATGCCTCGAAAATCATCTCCTACGCCCAGGGCTACATGCTTATGCGGGAAGCGGCCGACCAATACGGCTGGAAACTCAATTACGGCGGCATCGCCCTCATGTGGCGGGGCGGCTGCATTATCCGCAGCGCCTTTCTCGGTAATATCAAAGAGGCCTTTGCCAAAAATCCAACGCTGGATAACCTGTTGTTTGACGACTTTTTCCGGCAGGCCATAAATAAGGCCCAGGCCGGCTGGCGCAAGGTGGTGGCCAAGGCCGTAGAACTGGGGATCCCCACCCCGGCCTTTTCCTCGGCCCTGGCCTATTATGACGGCTACCGCAGTGAAAGACTCCCTGCCAACCTGCTGCAGGCCCAGCGGGATTACTTCGGGGCCCACACCTACGAGCGCCTCGACCGGTCGCGCGGTGAATTTTTTCACACCGACTGGACCGGTCATAGAGACGAAACCGGGTAGAACTGTTTACACAGTAGAGAGCGGAAAAACAATTGAGGAAGAACTGATGAAAACCATACTCGCTGCTGATCTCGGCGGCACCAACAGCCGGTTCGGCCATTTTCAAACTGACCAGGCCGGCGGTCTTGAACTGGTGGGCAGGAAATGGCTGCCCACCCGGGAGGCGGGTTCATTTCCTGAATTGCTTGAACAACTGCAGGCCAGCGATTTTTCCCTCCCACCCGGCCAGGCAGATATCGCGGTTATCGCGGCAGCCGGACCGGTTGAACATGGCACCTATTGCGCCCCGCCTTACATCCCCTGGGATATTGATCTCAGCAGGGACAAAAACAGTAAACCCATAAAAAACGCTTATCTGATCAATGATTTCGTGGCCCAGGCCTATGCCTGCAGGTCGCCGGCGGGAAATGCGGCCCGGCCGATCCTTCCGGGGAAGATCAATGAAGAGGCTGTCGCCGGAGTTCTCGGTGCAGGTACTGCTCTCGGCAAGGCCATCCTTGTCCCGATTCCCGGCTCCGGCTTTCTGGCTTTACCCTCTGAAGGCGGCCATGCCTGCTTCCCTTTTATGTCGTCTGAAGAGTTTTCTTTTCAAAAATTTTACCAGGAAAACAGCGGCCGGCGGCACATCACAGGCAATCTGGTGGTTTCCGGGCAAGGGATTCAGTACCTCCACTGGTTTCTGGCAGGTGAAAAACTGGAGCCGCGGGAAATAACCCTGGGCTTTGCAGAGGGGGAGAATTCCGAAACCCTGGCCTGGACCGCCGCCTTCTACGGCCGGGTCTGCCGGGATTTTGCCCTGGAAGTCTTGGCCGGCGGGGGAATATACATCGCCGGAGGGATTGCGGCCAGGAATCCCGAAATCCTGTACCATGATAATTTTAACCATGAATTTCTTGATTCACCAACCATGACCCATATCCTGAGAGAAATACCGGTATTTCTCATCAATGATCAGGACAGCGGTCTCTGGGGTGCTGCTTTCCACGGGCAGCAAATTATAAAATAAAAAGAAAAGCTTCCGGTTCTCTACAAGAGAAAATTCAAGCCGGCTTCTACATAAAGCCAGGGAGGGAGAGCATGACAGACTACGACTATGATATCGGTATCATCGGCGGCGGGGCGGCAGGACTCACTGTAGCCTCCGGGGCGGCCCAGCTTGGAGCCAAAACCCTGCTGGTCGAAAAAGAGGAGGCCCTGGGCGGTGACTGTCTTCATTACGGCTGCGTGCCCAGTAAGACCCTGATCAAGACGGCCCATGTCTATCATCAAATGAAAAACGGGCCCCAATTCGGCCTCCCGAGCTTTTCCCCGCCCGGGGTCGATTTCAGGGAAGTCTCGGGCCGGATCAAATCGGTGATCAACACCATTCAGAAACATGACTCGGTGGAACGGTTCTGCAGGCTCGGGGCCAAAGTCGAGTTCGGCAACCCGGAATTTATCGACGAGCACGCGGTCTCCCTTTCCGGCTCGACTGTTTCCGCCCGCTTCTGGGTAATCGCCACCGGCTCTTCCCCGGCGGTGCCGCCTGTCGAAGGGCTGGACAAAACACCCTATCTGACCAACCGCGACATCTTCTATCTTGATAAGCTGCCCGCTTCCATGATCGTGCTCGGGGCCGGCCCCATCGCCACTGAAATGGCCCAGGCCTTCTGCCGGCTTGGTACTGAAGTGACGGTGATCCAGCGCAGCGGCCAGATTCTCAGCAAGGAAGACCGGGATATGGCGGATCTGGTCCGGCAGAAGCTTGAGGAGGAAGGAGTTTCTTTTCAGATGAACTCAACAGTAGTCCGGGTCGGCGATCCGGGTGGCGAGCGGGAAGTGGTGCTCAAAGACGAGACCGGAGAGACCCTGACCCTCAGGGCTGAGGCCCTTCTGGTCGCCCTGGGTCGTTCCCCTAATGTGGAAGGACTGGGGCTTGAAAAAATTGATGTCCCTTTTGATCAGAGAGGAATTAAGGTAAACGCTCGCCTCCGGACCAGTCATAAGCATATCTATGCTGCCGGAGATGTCATCGGCGGCTACCAGTTCACCCATGTGGCCGGTTATGAGGGGGGAGTCGTCCTGAGTAACGCGGTCTTTCATATACCCAAAAAAACCGACTACACCTATGTGCCCTGGTGCACCTATACCCATCCTGAACTGGCCAGTATCGGCCTGAACGAAAAAATGGCCCGCAAGGCCGGGATTGACTATTCCGTCTTCAGCGAAGAGTTCCGGGACAATGACCGGGCGCTTGCCGAAGGCGAAAGCGGCGGCCGCCTCAAGATGCTGCTGGACAGCAAGGAAAAACCGCTGGGAGTTCAGATTATGGGACCGCAGGCCGGCAACCTCCTGAGCGAATGGGTGGCAATTATGAACGGGGGCGTGGGACTGTCGAAAATCGCCTCCGCCATCCACCCCTACCCCACCCTGAGTGAGATCAACAAAAAAGTGACAGGCTCGGTTTTCTCACCGAAGATTTTTTCCGGTAAGGTCAAAAAGGGGCTGAAATTTTTCTTCAGTTTAAAGGGACGGGCCTGCACCTGTGACGAAGATGAAGCTTGCGGGGAGGAAAAACAATGAGCGATGATCATTCTTGGGGCTCGAAGAGCCTGGAAGGCCATACCGCCATTGTGACCGGTTCGAGTTCCGGAATCGGCGCGGCAATTGCCCGTGGGTTGGGCGGGGCTGGCGCCAATGTGGTGGTAAATTATGCCGGCAACCAGCAGGGTGCCGAGGATGTCGTCCGCCACCTGACTGCTGCCGGAGGCAGGGCCATTTCTATTCGGGCTGATGTCAGCCGTGAAGAAGATGTCTCCGCCCTGTTTGCAAAGGCCATAGAGACCTTCGGCACAGTGGACATTCTGGTCAGCAATGCCGGGGTGCAGAAGGATGCGGCTTTTGTGGATATGACCCTGGACCAGTGGGAACAGGTGCTCGGGATAAACCTGACCGGGGCTTTTTTATGTGCCCGGGCAGCGGCACGGGAATTTCTGCGGCGCGGCATGGTCCCGGACCGCTCCAGAGCCCTCGGTAAAATAATCTTCATCAGCTCAGTCCATGAGACCATTCCCTGGGCCGGACATGTAAACTATGCCGCCTCCAAAGGCGGAGTCATGCTGCTGATGAAAAGCATCGCCCAGGAGCTGGGGCCCGAGAAAATACGGATCAACAGTATTGCCCCGGGAGCCGTTAAGACCCCGATCAACCGGGAAGCCTGGGAAACTCCCAAAGCTGAAGCAGGTCTCCTGAATCTGATTCCCTACAAGAGGGTGGGCGAACCGCTCGATATTGCCAGGGCTGCAGTGTGGCTCGCCTCCGATTCATCGGATTATATCCACGGCACAACCCTCTTGGTCGACGGTGGCATGGCCCTTTATCCTGGTTTTGCGGCAGGAGGTTAAAAACCAAGCCGGAATTGCTGAAGATTATTAGAATCAAGCGGCAGCACATAAAATAAAAGGGGAAACCATGGCAAAGCAGAAAATACCTCGGGAAAAGGAACGCCTCAAAGCCCAGCGCCTGGGAAAGCAAGACTGGCGCCTGTGGGGGCCGTATTTAAGTGAACGGGCCTGGGGTACGGTGCGGGAGGATTACAGTGCCGACGGCGAAGCCTGGGAATACTTTGACCACGACCAGGCCAGGTCTCGGACCTACCGCTGGAGTGAAGACGGCATAGGCGGCATATGCGACGCCCGGCAGCGCCTCTGTCTGGCTTTTGCCCTCTGGAACGGCAGTGATCCCATCCTCAAGGAACGCCTGTTCGGACTTACCGGCAACCAGGGCAATCACGGCGAGGATGTCAAGGAATGTTTTTTTTATCTGGACGCCACTCCCAGCCACAGCTTTCTCAGCTATCTCTACAAATATCCGCAATCAGCTTTCCCCTACTCCAGGCTGGTGGAAGAAAACAGGAGGCGGACCCCTGTCGAGCCTGGTTTCAACCTCATGGACACCGAGGCCTTCAGTGCAGACAGGTACTGGGATGTCCGCATAACCTACGCCAAAGAGACTCCCGAGAGGATTTGCGTACAGGTCAAGGTGAGCAACCGGGGTCCGGAAAGCGCCGTTATCCACGTCCTGCCCACCCTCTGGTTCCGCAATACCTGGTCCTGGGGTGATGACCGGGAAGAGAGGCCCGTCCTGCAGGATACCGAGCCCGGTCAGGCGGCCTGGGCAGTGGCCGCCGACCATCCCGGGCTCGGCAGCTACCGCCTCTATGGCAGGCAGCAGGCCCGGGGTCTTTTTACTGAAAATGAAACGAATACAGAACGGCTTTTCGGCTTAGCCAATACCTCGTACGCGAAAGATGCCTTTCACCGCCTGCTGATCAAGGGCGAAGAAGAGGCAGTCAATCCGGACCGGACTGGCACCAGGTTCGCCGCCTGGCATGAGATCAGCTGCGGTCCGGGTGAGGAAGCGATTGTTGAACTGGTCCTGGCCCCTCAGGCTGACAGGGACCCTTTTGCCGGCTTCGAGTCCGTTTTGTCCCGGCGACGGCAGGAGGCGGATGCTTTTTACAGTGACCTGGTGCCGGATACGACCGGGGAAGATGCCCTCATTTTCCGGCAGGCCATGGCCGGCATGATCTGGGGCAAGCAGTTCTTCCATTTCAAGGTCAGCCGCTGGCTGGACGGGGACCAGGTGCCGCCTCCGGAAGAACGTAAACAGGGCCGGAACCGGGACTGGCGACACCTGCAGGCCGCGGACATCATCTCCATGCCGGACAGCTGGGAGTATCCCTGGTTTGCCTCCTGGGACCTGGCCTATCACTGCATGGTCTTTGCCCATCTCGATATCGATTTTGCCAAGGACCAGGTGGAACTTCTCCTCAATCACCGCTATCTCCATCCCAACGGCCAGATTCCCGCCTATGAATGGGCCTTTGACGACGTCAACCCGCCCATCCACGCGGTGGCTGCTCTGAAAGTGTTCCGGGCCGAGCGCAGCCAGAGAGGGAAAGGTGATCTCCACTACCTGAGGCGGGTATTCAACAAGCTGATCATGAACTACACCTGGTGGCTGAACAGGAAAGACCGCGACGGCCTCAACGTTTTTGAAGGGGGGTTCATGGGCCTGGACAATATCTCGGTCTATGACCGCTCCCGGCCGCTCCCTGAAAGGTTCAGCCTGAAACAGGCCGACGCCACGGGCTGGATGGCCATGTTCGCCCTGAACATGACGGCCATGGCCCTTGAACTGGCCCGGGAGCAGACAGAATACGAAGACATGGCCATCCAGTGCTACCGGCAGTTTCTGGCCATTGCCAATTCCATCCGGGGGCATACGGACAACAGCATTTCGCTGTGGGACCCGGCTGACGGTTTCTTCAAGGACCTGCTCATCACCCCGGATGGCGAGCGCCACCTGATCGACGTCTATTCCTATGTCGGCCTTATCCCGCTTTTTGCCACGGAAATCGTGACCCCGGATATCCTGGAAAAGACCCCGCGTTTCAAGGCCCTGCTGGATGAGCACCGGGGAGGCATGTTCGACGGCCACACCATCTGCGCCTGTCCCCACAAGACCAATGAACACGGGGAAAGGCTCCTTTCCCTGGTGGATCATACCATGATCCCCCGTATCCTCAAGCGTCTCTTTGATAGCGATGAATTTCTCTCCGCCCACGGCATCCGGGGTCTCAGCCGGGTGCATGCCGAAAAGCACCCGCTGCAGAACCTGCCCGGGGTGGGAGAGGCCTTTGTTGAATATAAACCGGGTGAATCCCAGTCGACCCTCTTCGGAGGCAATTCCAACTGGAGAGGACCGGTGTGGATGCCGATCAACTACTCCATCCTCCAGGCCCTGACCAAGTTTTACCGCTTTCTGGGCTCCGACTTCAGGGTGGAGGCCCCGGGTGAGCAGGGAGGAGAGATGAATATGCGGGAGGTGGCGGATTTCCTGGCCGAACGGCTCATCGACCTCTTCCGGCGCAACGACAAAGGCCTGGTGCCCTCTCTTCCGGAAGAAAGCCTTTTCCAGAAAGACCCCCATTGGCAGGATCTGCGGCTGTTTTCTGAATACTTTCACGGCGAGACAGGACTCGGTCTGGGAGCTTCCCACCAGACGGGCTGGACCGGCCTGGTGGCCAATCTTATCAAGCGCAGGTATACCTTGCAGCGCCAGGAAAGCGAAAAGGAGAACCGGTGACTGTCATACTGACTGCAACGACCACCAGGGATCTGCAGGAAACCAGCCGGCGCGAATGGCTGGAAACCAACGGCCTGGGCGGCTGGGCCGGTTCAACGGTTAGCGGGGCCCACACCCGCCGCTATCACGGCCTGCTGGTGGCGGCCACCCGGCCCCCGGTGGGGAGGATGGTGCTTCTCTCCAGGCTGGAGGAAACCCTGGTCTGTGACGGGCAGCGCTATGAACTGTCCTGCAACTTTTATCCCGGTGCAGTTCATCCCACCGGCTACAGGTACCTGGAAGGCTTTGAGAAGGACTTTTTCCCCCGCTTCAGTTTTGAGGTCGGCGGGGTCCGGCTCCGGAAAACCGTTGCCGCTATTCACGGGGAAAACTCCACCTTGGTGTTTTATGAGGTTATGCAGTCTCCGGCCCCGATCATCCTGGAACTGCGGCCCTTTGTCGCCGCCAGGGGCTACCACGATTTATCCCGGGCCAATGATTTTATCCGCAGAGAGGGCCATTTTCAGGATGGTGTCTTCCGGGTCCGTCCATACAACGGGGTGCCGGAAATCTTAATCAGTGTTCCCGGGGCGAAATTTACCGGGGCCGCCGACTGGTATTTCAATTTTGAATACCCGATGGAACGCCAGCGCGGCTTAGATCACCGGGAGGACCTCTTTACCCATGGGACTTTCAGGCTGAGTCTGGAAGCAGGTCAGGCAGTCGGGATTATCGTTTCCACCGAAAACCCAGCCGGCCGGAATGCCTTTGCACTCCTGAAGCAGGAAGAGCAGCGGCGCCGGGACCTGCTCAGCTTCCTGCCAGGAGAAGACGACTTCCCGGCCAGGCTGGCCCTGGCAGCGGACCAGTTCCTGGTCCGGCGCTCCGAGAGTCTGTCTACCATTATGGCCGGGTATCACTGGTTCACCGACTGGGGCCGGGACACCATGATTGCCCTCCCGGGTATCACGCTGGCCACCGGCCGCTATGAGGAGGCCGGAAAGATCCTGCTTGCCTTTTCCCGGCATCTCAGCCAAGGGATGCTGCCCAACCGCTTCCCGAATGCCGGCCTGGAACCGGAATACAATACCATGGACGCGACTCTCTGGTTTTTCGTGGCGGGGTATCACTATTTCCTCCACACCGGAGACAGAAAGTTCGTACGGGACCGGCTGCTTCCTGCCATGGAGGATATTCTTGCCTGGCACAGGAAGGGTACTCGCTACGGGATCCGGGTGGATTCTGATGGGCTTTTGACCGGGGGAAAACCGGGCGTCCAGCTTACCTGGATGGATGCCAAAGTAGACGGCTGGGTGGTTACTTCGAGACAGGGCAAGGCTGTGGAAATCAACGCCCTCTGGTATAATGCCCTCAAGATATTTGCTTACCTGTTACATGAATGTAATCGATTCCGGGAGTTGGAGAGATATAACAAGGAAGCAGAAACCACCAAAAAGAGTTTCAACCGGTTATTCTGGGAGGAGGAAGGCGGCTCTCTCCATGATTATATCGACGGAGAATACAAAGACAATGCCGTTCGTCCCAACCAGGTTTTCGCCATAAGTCTTCCCTATCCCCTCTTATCAAAAAAGAAAGCGGCTAAGGTTCTTGCAGTCCTGGAGGAGAAACTTCTGACTCCTGTCGGTTTGCGCACCCTGGATCCGGAACATCCGGACTACCGGCCCCGATACTGCGGAGATCCGGTCTCCCGGGACGGCAGCTACCACCAGGGAACGGTCTGGCCCTGGCTCCTGGGGCCCTTCATCACAGCCCTCCTCCGTTTTCAGGGCGAAACCGGAAAAGAAAAGGCTCAAAAGATCCTGGAAGGCATGGCAGGCCACCTGAATGAAGCCGGCCTGGGAACCATCTCGGAAATATTTGATGCCGAACCGCCCCATACTCCCCGGGGCTGTATCGCCCAGGCCTGGAGTGTGGCTGAACTTCTGCGGGTCTTTATGGACATGGAAAACTTATAACCAAAGCCGGGGGACTGGAAGCGGGTCATGTATAAGAAGATCAGCGAGTACGGGATAATCGGCAATCTCCACTCCGTCGCCCTGGTCGGCCTGGACGGCTCCATAGACTGGATGTGCCTGCCCCACTTGGATTCTGCCAGCGTGTTCGGAGCCCTGCTGGACGACCGGAAGGGAGGCTGTTTCGCCATAACCCCGGTCGGGGAGTACGACTCCTGCCAGCAGTATGTCCCTGAGACCAACGTCCTTGTTACCCGGTTCCGGACCAGGAAGGGGCAGGCCCGGGTAACCGATTTCATGCCGGTCAGGAACAGTCGTAAGGCCGAAGAGGAAAGCTCCGGCCTCTACCGGCTGGTGGAGGCTGAAGAGGGGATCATGGAACTCAGGATCCTTTTCGCTCCCCGCTTTGACTATGCCGGGACGATACCCAGCCTGGAGCAGCAGGGGAGCACCATAACCGCCAGAGGCAGCGGCGAGACCCTGGTCCTCTGTTCCAGCCGCGGCCTGGAGCCGGGAGAACAGGGGACGGCGGAGGGGGTATGGCAGATCTCCCCGGGGCAAAAACTGGGATTCTATCTCCATTACGGGGCCTGGACTCCCCCTTCCTCCCTGGCCCTGACCGTGGTCGACAAATCCCTCCGGGAGACCAGGGAGTACTGGCAGAAGTGGCTCCGGAGCCGGGAGACCGGACGTTTTGTCGATCCCGGTCCCTACCGGGAGATGCTTGACCGCTCGGCCCTGGTCCTGAAGCTCCTCCAGTTCAACCCCACGGGAACCATAGCAGCGGCAGCCACCACTTCCCTCCCGGAAAGCATGGGGGGAGAGAGGAACTGGGACTACCGGTTCACCTGGCTCAGGGATTCTTCCTTTACCCTCCAGGCCCTTTTCAATCAGGGGCATCTCTCGGAAATGGAGGATTACCTGAACTGGCTGAAGACACTCCTCTCCGAACACGGCGTGGAGAAAATGCAGATAATGTACGGCCTGCGCGGTGAAACGGAGATTCCGGAGGAGGAGCTCAGCCACCTGGAGGGCTACAAGGGCTCCAGGCCGGTGCGGATCGGCAACGGTGCCGCCGGCCAGAAGCAGCTCGACATCTACGGCGAACTCATGGAGGCGGCCCTCAAGCTCTCGGATTACGCGGGAAAGATCGATTATGAACTCTGGCCCTTCCTGCGGGAGGTATGCAATTATGCGACGGACCACTGGAGAGAACGGGACTACGGGGTCTGGGAGGTACGGGGAGGGCCGTACCATTTTGTCTATTCCAAGGTCATGTGCTGGCTTGCCTTGGACCGGGGTCTGACCATCGCCCGGAGATACGGTTTTCCGGCGGATTATCACCGCTGGGAATCCGTCCGGGAGGAGATCAAAAATGAAGTCCTGGAAAAAGGATGGAGCGAGAAGAAAAAGGCTTTTGTCCAGCATTACGAGAGCGAGGCCCTGGACGCCAGCAATCTGCTCCTGCCGGTTCTGGGCTTTCTGCCCTTTGACGATCCCAGGGTTCTTTCCAACCTGGAAGCCACCAGGCGGGAGCTGGCCCACGGCGATTTCCTCTACCGCTATACAGCCCCGGACCACCTGGCCGGCAGGGAAGGGGCCTTCCTGCTCTGCACCTTCTGGCTGATAGACAACCTGGTTGCCCTGGACAGGCTGGACGAGTCCGAACTCCTGATCCACCGCCTGGAGGGGGCGGCCAACCACCTCGGCCTCTTCTCGGAGGAGTACGACGCCGGCTGGCAGGAGGCCCTGGGTAACTTTCCCCAGGCTTTCACCCACATCGGCTACATCAACAGCGTTACCGCCCTGCGCCGGGCCAGGTCCAGGGCAGAGGCGGCAGGGAAAAGCCCCCTGCCGCCCCGCCGGATCAGGGGGACCCTGGTCCTCAACGACGGAGAACCGGAGGAAGAAGCGGCGCCCGTAGATCTCGCCGCCGCCCTGAAAAACACCATGAATATCCTGAGGGGGGCCTTTTTCGACACCCCGGAGAGCAGGGTAGCCTACGAGCAGATGCGGGGCTCGAAGCCCTACCGGGAATATCTCAGGCTCAGCTACGCCCTCAAGGCCATGGACCTGGATCTCCTGGAGTCAAGGGAGGAGAGGATCGCCTTCTGGGTGAACCTCTACAACGTGATCGTCATCCACGGCGTCATTGAACTGGGCATAAAGGACTCGGTAAAGGAGGTGAATAATTTTTTCCGGAGGATTACCTACCGGATCGGCGAGCTGCAGTTCAGCCCGGATGATATTGAACACGGTATCCTCCGGGGCAACAGCCCTCCTCCTTACAGGCTCTTCAAACGGATGGGCTCAGGGGACCGGAGGCGGCGCTACTCCATCTCACCCCTTGAACCCCGCATCCATTTCGCCCTGGTCTGCGCCTCCTCCTCCTGTCCGCCCATTGATGTCTACACCCCGGACAATCTGGACCGGGAGCTCGACATCGCCGGCAGGACCTTTCTGAACTCCGGGGGCATCCTCCTGGACCGGGAGAAGAAAGAGGTGCATCTTTCCAGGATAATGAAATGGTACGGCAGGGACTTTGCCGAAGAGGTGCCGGACCGACTCAGGATTATCGCCCCCTACCTGTATCTGGAAAAAGACCGGGAGTACCTCCTTGATCACGCCGATACCCTGAAGGTCAGATAC
>JBKHJR010000017.1:0-42253 GCA_046537975.1 Desulfurivibrionaceae bacterium | reverse complement strand
CATTTATTCCTTGTTTGATGCCGATTTTTCCTGTAAAAATTTGATGTTGGTAACAGTCACAGATTAATAACCGTCCGCAGATCAGACAAAAATTTCCTCGAGATGGGTAAGGTGGACAACAAAAACCCCAAATCAAACGGCCGGGGCATAACCCGGCTGGGCCGCGCTCTCCGCTGCTCAATATCCGGGTTATGGTCAGCCTGTAGGTATGAACCTTCCTTCCGGCTGGAGCTCCTGCTCTGCCTGTTGCTGGTTCCACTGGGTTTCCACTTTGGACAGACAGGTGCTGAACAGGCCCTGCTCCTGGGAAGTCTATTGCTGGTGCTCATAGTAGAACTCCTGAACTCCGCCCTGGAAACGATAGTTGACAGGATCGGCACTGAACAGCACCCCTTGTCCGGACGAGCAAAGGATTTAGGTTCAGCTGCGGTCTTCATCGCCCTGGCCAACCTGGTGGTGGTATGGCTCTGCATCATCCTATAAACTGCAACACCTGCCCCTTGTGCGGCGGAGCAGATACCGGGCCGTATGCCCGGGATTCCTCCCGTGTTTACCGGACCTGCCGGAATTGCTCTCTGGTGTACGTGCCTGATCAGTGCCAGGTCTCTGCGGCGCGGGAAAAGGCCGAATACGATCTCCATCAGAATCACACTGAGGATCCGGGATACCGGAATTTTCTGAACCGTTTATGCCATCCCCTACAAGACCGTCTCCAGGCAGAGGCGGCAGGGCTGGATTTCGGGTGCGGACCGGCACCTGCCCTGGCCGCCATGTTAGTGGAAAGGGGCTACCGGGTCGATATCCATGATAAATACTACGCCCCCGGAGACAGAGTCTTTGACCAAAAATACGATTTCATAACCGCAACGGAAGTACTCGAGCATCTGCGGCGTCCGGGTTTTGAGCTGTCCCGGCTTTACGGTCTGCTCAGAAAAGACGGAATCCTGGCGGTGATGACCAAACTGGTGCGTGACAGGCAGGCCTTTGAAAAGTGGCACTATAAGAACGACCCCACCCATATCTCTTTTTTTTCAAGGGCCACATTTGAATGGCTCGGCCGGTCCTGGCAGGCGCGGCTCGAATTTATCGGGGCTGATGTGATCTTAATTCATAAAGGCGCTATCCCGTGAAAAATAGACCAACAACCAGGCATCAGAGTTCTGATCAAAACCCCTTATCGAAAAAGGTCATTCAACCCTTTGGCCAGGGACGAGAGCCCGGAGCTGCGCATCATTACAAAGGGTTTCCGACAGCTTTTACAGATCTTCTTTATACAGTTACAGGCATCGTGACTGACACAGTCCACCGGGCAGAAAACCGCGTCAGCGCTGTCCACCATCTTCGACAGCAGGACCTGCGAGTCTTCCCTGCCCCCGTCATGATGGATAAAACGGGCGCCGTATTTCTCCACCAGCTGTCTGTACCGGGGCACCATTTTGTGTAATCCACCCACATAAAGGACGGTCTTACTACAGAGTCTTTTATTTTTCAGATTATCAGGTTCTACCATCAGTAATGTGCCTCCGGAAAGTTCTTCCCCTCATTGGCTGAATCTTCAGACATGGCTGTTCTCCTCAGGCAGGTGGAAATTATGAGTTGTTGGCTTGAAACCTCACAAATTTTTCCGGAGCAGGCAGGGAGTCCCGGACATAAAAAACCCCGCTGCCTGTTCCGGGCAGCGGGGTTTTTTATCTATTCAACTTGCTTTAACAAACTTATTTAAACACAGGACCTCCGCTACCTTTCCCAGTATTCGGACAACAACAGGTACAGCAGCAACAAATGGCCGTCTGCAGAATAGTGGTTTGATTTTCTATGTAATCCGGAAAGTTCATTAAAATAAATTTATCGAGGAAATTTTTAATACCTGACATTTAGAGATAATTTTACACTACTAACAATAAGGATAGGGGTCAACACAAAATTCCGGAATTGAGGAAATCATCAGCGCTGGACCGGACAGATATCATGTTCATTTTTTCAATTTCTGATAAGATATATCAAGAAAAACATCAGGAAGAACAAGATCAGGACTCTTTTTTCCTTTATTGTTTCCCTTGACAGTCAAAACAGGGATAAGTTAACTGCAGAAAATGCATTCCCAAATACTTTCCACAGTAAAAAATCAAAGATAAAACTCTTAATGTTTAACAATAAAAAAAAGGCATTAACAACATGAGACAATCAGACAAAATCTGCCTTGCCTTATTAGCAGCCGCACTTACTTTCTCCATGATTCCGGGCCAGAGCGCTGCCTCTGAAACCGGAGAACGCATCTCGCTTGAGCAGGCTTTCCGCATCGCCCTGGAAAATAATGAGCAGGTCAAAATCTCCGGGAAGGAACTGCGCCAGGCTGAAACAGATGTAACCACTGCCACTTCGGAACTCTACCCGCAGATTTCGGTCCGGGGTGCCTACAACTGGGAAAAGGAGAGAGATTTTAACGGAGGTTCGAGCAGCCTCCAGGGCTCCCAGGAGTCAATATTTACAACACCGAACGAATACGGCACCCTTAGCCTGCAACTTGACCAGCACATTTACCAGTGGGGCAAGGTCTGGTCCGGCCGCAAGATAGCCCAGTACTACCGGGAAGGCACCCGCCTAAGGCATGTCCGCCGGGTACAGGAAATCCTCTTCCAGGTAAGCACCCGGTATTATGAGGTTCTGCTGGGCCGGGAAGCCATCGAAATTGCGGAAACGGCACTGGAACGGGCTGAAAAACAACTACAGCAAGCCAGAGCCCGGTTTAATGCCGGAATTCTTACCAGGACCGACGTGCTGCGCGCCGAAGTGCAGGTCTCCCGGAGCAGGGAAGAGCTGGAGCGAGCAAAAAACCAGCATGATATCGCCATGGAGAATCTGGCCCTGGAGCTGGGGATAGGATCGACACCCGACTCTCTTGCAGAACCCGGCGAAAAGTCTTTCCCCCAGACGCAGGTAACGGATCTGTACAATAAGGCCCTGAAAAATCGGAAAGACTTAAAACAGGCCCAAAAAGAACTCCAGGGAAGAAAAGAGAATATCTCCGTCGAGAAGGCCGACTTTTTCCCCCGTCTAAGCTTCACCGGTCAATATACCCGGACCGACGAAAAAGGCCTGTATTACGGGGAATACGATGACTGGCGGGCGGCTCTGGAACTCTCTTTCCCCCTGTTTACAGGATGGAAAAACAGCGCCGATGTCGACCGGGCCAAGGCCGAGCAAAACAAGGCGGAATACAGCCTTGACAGGCTCCGCAAACAGATCAGGAACGAAGTGCGGAGCGTCTATCTCAATATCCAGACCCAGGAAAAAGTAATCGACCAGCTGAAGAAGCAGGTCCAATCAGCAGAGGAAAACTACCGACAGGTTACAGCCCGATTCCAGCAGGGCCTGGTAACCGCGGTAGACCAGATTGACGCCTTTACCGCATTAACCGAGTCGGAAAACAGCCTGGCCCAAGCCTATTATACCTATCAGCTCGATCTGATCCAGCTTAAACTGGCGACCGGCACATTTCAGGAGGACTTACTGGAAGAGGAAATATTAAATGAAAACAGTTAAGAGGAAACACATCCCCCTTTTCCGGCGCTTCCTGATGCTGCTGATGTCAATGGTGGTGCCGGTATTCGTATGGGGATGCCAGGCGGATGACAAAAACCGGAAAAATGAAGATCAGACCTCCGAACCATGCATATCCGTGGACTTAAAAGAGGTGAAGACAGAGGACCTGGAAGAAATCATTCCGGGCATCGGCGGTATCCAGGGATTTCAAAGCGTGGTTATCAAGCCGGAAATAGACGGCATCATAGAATCGGTCCATTTCGAAGAGGGAACCGCGGTCGAAAAAGACGACCTGCTCTTTACCATTGACAACGCCAAGATCCAGACTGAACTCAAAGCCCGGCAGGCCGCACTTCAAGAGGCCAGGGCAAAACGGAAAAACGCCCGACTGGTATATAATCGCCGCCAAAACCTGTTTGAGCAGGAACTGGGCTCTAAAGAGGCCCGTGATGAAGCCCGCACCAATTATCAGGCCTTATCCGCACAGGTCAAGCGCCTCAAGGCGGAAATCGAAAACATCAAGGAAACCCTTAAGGACACACACATCCGTGCCCCTTTTGACGGCACCATGGGAGAGCGACTGGTGGACGCGGGACAGCTGGTAAATACAAGCACTTCCCTGACCTCCATTGTCCAGCTGGACAGGCTGAAGATAGCCTTTACCGTGCCTGAACGCTACCTGGGTGATATCGAGCCGGGCAAGGAGATCCGCCTGACCACTCCCGCCTATCCCGATAAACATTTTCCCGGCACGATTTACTTCGTCAGCCCCCAGATCGCGGAAGAGACCCGCAATCTGATGGTCAAGGCGCATGCAGACAATCCCGAGGATCTTCTGCGCCCCGGCGGGTTTGTTTCAGTAGAACTTATATCCGGAATTCGCGAAAATGTGCCGGTAATTCCTGAAGAAGCACTTATCCCCACGCGCGAAGGCTACATGGTCTTCACGGTGGAGGACTCCCGCGCCAAGGGGCGGGATGTTGAAATAGGGCTGCGCAAGCCGGGACGCGTGGAAATCACCAGCGGTCTTGAAGAAGGGGAAACCGTTGTCCGAGCAGGTCATATAGACCTTAATGAAGATGACCTGGTCTGTAAGCAACAGGAATAAGGTGAAAGCGCAGCCATGATCTGGAATTTTTGTATCCGCCGTCCCGTTCTTACCACGGTCCTGTTTCTGGTTATCCTGATATTCGGCCTCTTCGGATACAACCAGATGCCGGTCCGGGAATATCCGGACGTGGACTTTCCCATTGTCAATGTAAATGTGGTGCTTCCGGGAGCAGATCCGGAGGTCATCGAAACAGAGGTGGTCGAACCCCTGGAAGAGGAGTTGAACACCATCGAGGGGGTAAAGGAGATTACCTCCAGCAGCCGGGAACAGGTGGGCAGCGTCTCAGTTGAATTTGAATTAGACCGCGACGTCGATCTGGCAGCCCAGGACGTACGCGACCGGGTAACCCGGGCCCGCGCGGAGATGGCCAGCGGCATCGAAGAACCCATGATCCGCAAAGTCGATCCGGACGCCCGATCCGTGATGTGGATCTCCCTGCAGGGAGACAAGCGCTGGGATACGGTCCGCATGACCGAATATGCTGACACGGTGGTGAAAGAACGCCTGGAACGCCTGCCCGGGGTAGGTCAGATCACAATCGGGGGGCAGCACAAATACGCGGTGCGCATCAAACTCGACCCGAAGCGACTCGCCGCCCACAATCTGACGGTCCAGGATGTCGTCCAAAAAGTGCAGGCAGAAAACGTCGATATTCCCTCAGGCCGCATTGAAAGCAAAGAGCGCGAGTTTCTGATCAAAACCGAAGGACGGTTCTCGTCTGCTGGACCGTTCAACGATATCATCATCACCCATCAACCCAGCGGACCGGTTAGGCTGGCTGATGTAGGCCGGGCTGTCGACGGCAAGGAAAACGACCGCAATGTGGCCCGCTTCAACCAGGAGCCATCCGTAGGCCTGGGTGTGGTCATGCAGTCTGATGCCAATCTTGTGGAAGTGGTGGAGCGGGCCAAGGAAGAAATGAAGGATATGGAAGGGGATTTTCCCCCGGGTCTCAAATACCAGATTGCCTCCGATGACTCCACTTATGTCAATGAAAACATTAGTGATCTGATAACTACCATTTTCATGGCCACGGGCCTGGTGGCTATAGTAATCCTGTTTTTCCTGGGCAGCATCCGGGGCACCCTTATCGCCGCCGTTTCCATTCCTTCCTCCCTTCTGGCGGGTATGGCGGTTATCAACTTTCTGGGCTTTTCGGTGAATATGCTCTCCCTGCTGGGGCTTATCCTGGTGGTGGGCCTGGTGGTCGATGACGCCATCGTGGTCCTGGAAAGCTGCTACCGGCACATGGAATACGGCGCCGATCCCAAACCGGCGGCCCGCACCGGGACCACGGAAATCGCTTTTGCGGCGATAGCCAATTCCCTGTCCCTGTTGGCGGTGTTCATACCCGTGGCCTTCATGCCCGGGATGATCGGGCGTTTCTTTTTCGAGTTCGGCATCACGGTCGCCGTCACCGTGATCGCATCCACTTTTACCGCTTTGAGCCTGACCCCCATGCTGTGCTCCCGTTATCTAAGGGCTTCCTCCGCATTCACCAGGAAACCGGTTCTATCCCGCATTTCGGAAAACTTTTTCAAGATACTGGAAAAACCCTATAAGCCGGTTCTCAATGCCGCCTTAAGACACAGATGGATCACCGTGGCAGTCGCCCTGCTGGCCCTGGTCATCGGTATCCAGTTTCTGACCCGCCTGGAATCGGAATTCGTACCCACCGTGGATGAAAGCAAATTCGTTATTTCCTTTGAAACCGTGGAAGGCGCCACTGTTTTAAATACCGACCGCTACGGCTCCCAGATCGAGGAGATACTTGCCGGGGTAGACGAAATCCGTTCCTTTTTCATGGCCATCGGCCTGTCCCGGGCCGGACCCGGCAAGGCCAACGAAGGGTTTGTCTTTGTCAGACTGCAGCATCACAGCGAAAGAGAGCGGGGCCAGGAAATAATTATGGATGAGGTCCGTCAAAAAATCGGCCGGCTTACGGGCGTACGCGGACAGGTAATCTCGGGGACCGGCCCGATGGGAGCCGAGGCCCCGCTTCAGCTTGTTCTCTCCCATCCGGATATAGATGAACTGGCCCGGGTCCAGGACGAGGTGATGGAGTGGATGCGCGATCAGCCGGAATTTGAAGGTGTCCGCTCCAACATCAAGATGAACAAGCCGGAGGCGCGTATTCTGGTCAACCGGGAAAAGGCGGGGGAAATGGGGATTACCGTGACTGATATATCCAACTCCCTGCGCTATATTTACGGCGAACCTGAAATCAGTGAAATCGACCGGGAAGGCGAACGCTACGAGGTCATCCCTGAAATCGCTTCCCCGGAAAATGTCCCGGAAAACATCAATAAAATCTATGTGCGCAATCAGGCCGGAGAGATGGTTTCCCTGGCCAACCTGGTGGACATTAAAGAAGGGATCGGGCCCAGTGAGATCCATCATTTCAACCGGGGCCGAGCCGCCACGATCAGCGCCCAAACACCTCCTGACGTTCCCCTGGGCACGGCACTGGCAAAAGTGGAAGACTACCTGGAAAAGGGAGAGATACCCTCGGGGATTAAGACCGATGTCGCAGGTCAATCCAGGGATTTCGAAGAATCGTTTTTCTATTTGACCATGGCCCTTGTCTTTGCGGTTGTCTTTATTTTCCTGGTCATGGCAGGGCAGTTCGAGTCCTTTCTGCATCCTCTGACCATCCTGATGTCTCTGCCCCTGGCAGGGATCGGCGCTTTCGGGGCCCTGTACGCCCTGAACATGACAATCAACATCTTTTCTTTTATCGGCATCATCATGCTTCTGGGGCTGGTGACCAAAAACGCCATTCTGCTGGTGGATTATGCCAATGTCCTTGTGGCCAGGGGCAACACGGTAATGGAGGCCGCCAGACAGGCCGCCCGTGTCCGCTTCCGCCCCGTATTGATGACAGCTATTTCCACGATTCTCGGCATGCTGCCCATAGCCCTGGCCTACGGCGCCGGCGGCGAAGCCCGGGCTCCCATGGGGGTTGCCGTATCCATGGGTATGCTGGGGGCAACTGCTTTGACCCTGCTGGTCATTCCTGTGGCCTATACCCTTTTTGACGCACTGCAAATCAGATTAACGCGGCACAAGAGGCTGATTTTCATAACTGCGGCCCTGATTACGGCACTGTTTGCCATGTATTTTGTATTCTCAGGATAAGCGGCATTAAAGCGACGGAGCACTTCATGAAATTCCTGCATATCACGTTTCACTTTGAATATGCCGAAGAAATCGAGCAGATCCTGGACCGGCACGAAATTGAAAATTACGTCAGATACCCTATGCAGGAAGGCAGGGACCGGGACGGAAAAAAATTCGGCACCAAGGTCTTTCCCGGCAGCACCACAGTGGTCCAGGCCCAGGTGCCGGATGACGGGCTCGAAGGCATACTCCGGGACCTGGAGGCTTTCCGGGAGAAAAAAACCGCCCACCACCACCTAGAGGCCCTGGTTCTCCCCATTGAGCAAAAGCTGTAGGTACCGGGATGTTCGGAATTTGCTTAAGTTACAGGAACGCTCTGATCCATCTAATTTAAACGGCAGGATAAATTAAAACTTTATTAAATGATGTCATTCAACCCCTTGGCCAGGGATGAAAGCCCGGAGCTGCGCATCATGACAAAGGGTTTATGGCAGCGTTTGCAGATTTTCTTTACCTGGTTGCAGGCATCATGGCTCACACAGCCAACCGGGCAGACGACAGCATCTGCACTGTCCAGCATTTTCGGCAGCCGGGCTCTCGAGGCCTCCCTGCCGCCGTCATGATGGATAAACCGACCGCCGTACTTCTCGACCAGCTGCTTATAGTGGGGCACCATCTTATGCTGCCCACCCACATAGAGGATGGTTTTGCCGCAGAGACCAGGACCGGGACAACCTTCCGTATCCTTATCTTCGCAGCCTGAACATCTGGATGATGTGGCCATTTTCGCAAACGAAGCGGTCTCCAAGGAAACAACCTCCTGCCTCAGTTCTTCCTTCTCCGTACTGAGAACGGCATTTCTTTTTTCCAGGTCATCTGCAATCCGACTTGACTGTTCAAGCAGGTCATGGCTTGCTTCCAGGTCACCGGTCAACTCGTCTATCCTGCCGAGCAAGACGGCATTATCCTGGCGAAGAACCCTGATCTGATCCTCCATTTCTTTTAGCTTTTGAGTCCAGGCTGATTCTTCAGCTGCCTTATAGTGTTCGAGCTGTTTTTTTGAATTCTTATTTTCCTTGCTGATGAAATGACTGGCATCCTGATTCGATGACCGCAATTCTGCTGTGTTATATACAAATTTGATATCCGATATTTTTTCCCTGGTCCGTTTGGATACCTCCTTTCCAGAATCCATCGATCTCTTATCCATAACGTCCTCCGGAATATTAATTTCATATTTTAACTCCCCTTCTCCCTGTTCCACCCCTTCTCAGATAAAGGGAGGTAACAGGGAGAAGGGATTTAAGTTCACAACTTAAAACTCCACAGCTATCTGGGAAAAAACCAGGTTCCTCTCATCCCGGCCCTCAATATCATCATTCTCATAAGAATCATTAAAATATCCCAGGGAGATCACGGTATTCTCAGAGATTTCCTGATTGAAGTTAAGTCCGTACCTTCTCTCCGGAAAGCCCAGCCCTCCGGCTTCATCCGAACCGGCATAGTTAAAGACCACCTCCAGGTTTTTGCCCCAGTCATAGTTAAAACCCGTTTCCAGATTCCATACCGAAGGCTGAGCCCCCTGCCCTTCCACTGACAGTTCATTTACCTCGAACTCATCGGCGGCGGTCATGTACTCGGCATCCAGGAAAAGACCCCGGTAGCCGGTATGGAGATAGGCGGCATAGCCGGCCACGTAGTCTTCCACTTCCCCGCCAATGACTTCAGTCAAACCGTCGGATTCAGCAATATTGGAGATATAAGAGGCCCCTACCAGGAGATCCATTTCCATGGTTTTGCCGTGGGGATACTTTTCCCCCTTCTTGACCCGCTCGCTCAGTGAGACCGGGAAACTGGCAGAATAATTAACATCAAAGCCATAACCGTCTATATGCTTATCTTCACTGCTCTCTTCCACATCACCGTTGAAGGCGTAGCCGGAAAGAGATAGTCCCTGATAATCTAAGCCCAGCAGGACGGCCTTTTCACTTGCCTCGCCCATGGCCAGAGTCAAAGGTGAATCCTGAAGGGGGTCATCCGGCATGTGGGTCAACAGGGCCCCGAAAGGGACATACATCTTGCCTGCGGAAAGATAAAAAGGATAGCGCTCGGTGTTGCCCAGGGTAAGAGCTGCCACATCCAGATCAATACTGGATTCATCCTGGTCAAAAGTGGGATCCTCATAAAGGAGGACGGTCTCCAGGTTAACCCAGGGACTGACCTCCGCCCCGATGGCCAGCTCCACCGTAGTCAGGGCCAGGTCGCTTTCCTCTTCCTGGTCGCCGGAGACCTTCTCCACCTCCTGCCAGGCTCCGCCAAACTCGACCAGGCCGCTGAAATCTATCCTGCTGCCAAGTCCGGTGAGAAAACCGTTTGCCTCACTTTCCCACTTTCTTCCCCCAGCCTGGGAAGAGGAGGCCTCATTTACAGATTTTTTCTTTTGGCTGAGTTTTTCTTCAATCCTTTTCAGGCGTCTCTCTAAGTTCTGATTCTGACTGATTAACTCTCTGACCCGGACCTGCGATTCATCCCCCTCTCTTGCCAGGGCTTGCCCCCCCACGGGGTTCAGGGTCAGGGATACCAGGAATATTCCCGGCATTAATAAATTCCAGCTGTTCTTGTTCATTGTTTCACCTCAATTCTTCGTTGATTTTTATTATCCTGTAATCCTTGAACTTACAAATTACGATTTTAGCCGGGGACCAGAAACATCCCGGTCTGATAAACCGCCACAGCAAGAGTGAAAGCAAACACGGTATTAAAGGCCATGGAAAACAGTCCCCATTTCCAGGCCCCGCTCTCCCGCACCATGCAGACCACGGTTACGAAACAGGGGGCATAAAACATGACAAAGACCATCAGGGCCAGAGCCTTGACCGGATTCCAGTCCGGACTTGCCGCCAGCCTTGCCGACAATGACTGGCCCCCTTCCGGGTCAACCTCCCCCAGGGAATAGGCAGTGCCCAGGGTGGAAACCACCACCTCCTTGGCGGCAAATCCGCCTACCAGGGCAATGTTGGTCCGCCAGTCAAAACCCGCCAGCCAGCTCACTTTCGTAAGGGCAGTGCCGATCCGGCCGGCAAAGGAGTGACGCAGCTCTTCCTGGGCCCTGAGGCTGTCCAGTTCACCAAGTTCTTTTTTTAACCTGCCGGCAGCCGGACTCAGATCCCCGTCCGCCTCTTCCATTTCAGTAACCACCTCGGAAGAATAACCGGCCAGTACCGCCTGGCGCTGGGAGGAAAAATACTCCTTTTCTTCTCCGGGCAGACCGGGGAAGGTCATCAGGGCCCAGAGCAGAATCGAGACCCCGAGAATCACGGTGCCGGCCTTCTTGATATAATGCCAGGTCCTTTCCCAGGTGTGGATAACCAGACCTTTCAGGGTGGGAAGGCGGTAGGGAGGCAACTCCATTACAAAGGGCATGGCCTCGCCCTTGAGTATTGTGGAACGCAGCAGCTTGGCCACCAGAAGAGAGACGAACCAGGCCAGCAGGGTGAAACCGAACATCAACCAGGCCTTTTGCGTTGCGAAAAAAGTGCCGATCAACAGAGCCAGCACCGGCAGCTTGGCCCCGCAGTTCATGAAAGGCACAGTAAGCAGGGTGGCCAATCTCTCCCTGGACGACTTCAGAGTCCGGGTGGCCATAACTCCCGGCACGGCACAGCCTCCGGCAATACCGCCTGAGACTATATAACCCATAACGGAATTGCCGTGCAGCCCGAACATCCGGAAGAGCCGGTCCAGCATAAAGGCCACTCTGGCCAAGTACCCGGTGTCCTCCAATATGGCGATACCGAAAAACATGAACATCAGTAGGGGCACAAAGCCCAACACGCCCCCTACCCCATCAATGATCCCGGAAACAACCAGCGACTTGACCAGACCGTCCGGCAGCACATTCTCGGCCGTACTGCCCAGAAAGCCGAAGAACCCCTCCAGCCAGGAGACAGGCAGTTCACTGTAAGTAAAGGTGAATTGATATAGTCCGAACAGGATGGCCAGCATAATAACAGGTCCGAACAAACGGTTGGTCAACACCTTGTCGATCTTATCGGACAGGAAAAGCCGGTCAACCTCCTGTTTCCGGTCTACCACCCCCTGCCTGAGAACGGATTTGATGTAACCGTAGCGCTGGTCGGTGATTACGGCTTCGGGCGGAAGGTCCTCGGTTTCCTGGAGATGTACAGCCAATTTTGCGGAGGTCTTCTCCAGCCGGTCGGAGAGGGAAGGAGATATCTTGCGGCCCTGCTCAATAATCCGCCGGTCGCCTTCCACATACTTCAAGGCCAGCCAGCGGGGTTGATAGGCATCAGACAAGAAACCGGCGGTCTCGATTTCTTCGGTCATCTTGAGCAGGGCGGCATCGATATCTTCCCCATAGGATATACTGGTTTCCTGCTCCCCCGCTTCTCCCCGGGCTACTTCAAGAACTTTTTGGACCAGTTCCTCCTTGCCCTGACCTGATCTGGCAATTATCGGAACCACCGGAACACCGAGTAAAGCGGAAAGCCTTTCAGCCTTGATTTCTATCCCCCGGTCCCGGGCCACATCTATCATATTCAGGGCCAGGACTACCGGGATTCCCATCTCCAGAAACTGGCAGGTGAGAAAAAGGTGGCGCTCCAGATTCGAGGCATCCACAATATTCACCACTACCTGCGGTTCTTCAGTGACCAGAAAATCCCGGGCCACAACTTCTTCCAGAGAGTTGGCGGTAAGTGAATAAGTGCCGGGCAGGTCCACGACGTGGATCTTTTCATCTCCCTGCCGGCACAAACCTTCCTTTTTCTCCACTGTTACTCCCGGGTAATTACCGACCTGCTGCCTGGCCCCGGTGAGAGTATTAAACAGGGTACTTTTTCCTGAATTGGGATTGCCTGCCAGAGCTACCTTGACTTCCGCCTGATCCAGTTTCACCAAATGGAAAATCGAAGAACTCTTACCGGTACGGACAGCAGAATGATGCCCGCTTTGATAGGAAGGGGCTTTTTGCCTGGATGTCATTATTATTCTCCTCCTAATTTGTTAATCTAACCGGACTTCTATATTATCAGCCTCGTTGTTGCGCAGGGTGATAATGCAGCCCATCACCCTTAAAGCAACCGGATCATAAAGCGGGGCCCTTTTTTCCACGGTGATTTGAGTCCCCGGGATCAGGCCGATCTCCCGGATTCGCTGTCCCAGTTCGCCCTTTGCCCTGACCGCGGTTATCGTGCCCGACTCCCCCTTTTGCATCTGCCTCAGGATTATCCCGGAGTCCCGGTCTTTTTCGTCCCGGCTGCCATGGCAACAGTTACCGCTGCATACCTCCCGGTTTTGCCCGGCAATATCTTTTCTGGTCAACTTCATTTGAAATCCTCCTGCTGCAAGATGAATTATATAAACCTTACTAAGTTAGGATTGCCTAACTTAGTAAGCAAAAAAAATGCCTCCAACTCTCCTTCTTGATGCTACATTCAACCATCATGCCGTAAATCTCCTTAAGGAGTTTAAAGATTACAAGCTTATAACATCCTTAGCAAACATAAGGGCTGATTAAGGGGATAAATAATTAGGCATGCCTAACTTTTAGGGCCAGTAAAACAAACCTCGATTTACATGTCAACAAAAAAATTAGACAGGCCTAAATTACCTCGTTAACCTTGGCCAGGATGGTGGTCAATTGCCCCACTTCCTCCTTGGAGAGGTGGTGAACTATCTCTTCCGTCAGCCGGGAATGCATCTCGTCATGCTCAAGAAAATCCTTTTCACCATTTTCAGTAAGCTCCACAATGAGGGATCGCCTGTCTGTATCATGGGGTCTGCGGCGGACAAGATCTTTTCTTACCAGCTTATCAACAACCACGGTCAAACTGCCGGTGGTCACCCCCATTTTTCGGGCCAGCTCTTTCATGGTTGTCCCCTTATGCAGGCCAAGTATTTCTATAACATGCATCTGGGAGAGAGAGAGTTCATGCTCCCGCACCACACCATACTCCCAGGAAGAGAGCTTTTCATAAAACTCAATAATAAGATGATTGAGATTCTGAGATTTTTCAGTCATTATTGATCTGCCTTGTCGTCAAGTATTGGAGAATTTATTTATCAAGTGCCACCGGTCAGCTCAGCAGGGAATAAGAGCCAAAGGCTACGGTCAACAGCCCCACCGTTCTCATAAAAGCATCTTCCAGCCAATCCTGATTGAGCCGCCGAATAAGACCGGTAATCTTATAAATCCCGTAGATTACAGCTGCCACTGTTACTCCTGTACCCAGGGCATATACTCCGAAAACCGCCGTACTCCTCCAGACGCTGGCTGACTCAAGGGCATAGGAATACATCATGGCCGCTGTGGGACAGGGGACAATCATATTTACAAAACCAATAGTAAAGAGACCGGTTATCGTAATTCTGCCTGCCAGAGAAAAGTTCTTCTCCCCCGTCTGCTGTCCGGACCAGGCCTCATGACGGGTATTACCAGCAACAGCACAAGATCCGGAAGGTTCATCATGATGGTGGTGCAGAGCGTGTGGTTTGACAAGCAGAAGAAGTCCCAGGACTATTATGATTATATTAGCCCCGGTATCAGTCCAGTATCTGAACTCACTGCCGATCAAGGACGATATAGACCCCAGGGACCAGCCTATAGCAATACAGGCTGTGGCTGTGCCAAGGATAAAAGACAGGGTAAGCAGGCTGACCTGCCTGCCGTCCTTATTACCGGTAACAAACGGTGCCAGCACCAGCCAGGAATGACCGCAGGGATTAATGCCATGAATTACTCCCAGAACCAGGCTGCCCTGCAATGCTATTAAAAATAAGTTATCAAATTCCATATTATTTCCTATCACGAAAAATGTTCATATTTTAGATATACTTTAAGTTATGATATTTTGAATGTCAAACTATTTTTTTGAGCCAACATTTTAAATCAATCTTCGGATTTTTCCGGCTCCTCCGGGTAATGAGTATCTGAATCCGGGAGATTCAATTAAGGTAATATCTTGGCGCTCCGCGCCGGTAAGAGACGCAGGGCGTGGAAAATCAGGGTTGACTGATCCAGAAGGAACAGAGGGGGAGGCATTATAAAAGGACAAGAACGGGCAATAACTACACCCGGAACCAGATTTATTATGGAAAAACAAATACTTATAACCCTTCTCCTGTCGGTTTTCATCGCCCTGCTGGGCATCGGGATCATCGTACCGGTGATGCCGGTTTATGCCACCGACCTGGGAGCCGGAGGCCTGGCCCTGGGACTCATAATAGCCGCCTTTTCCATAAGCCGCGGCATCTTCCAGCCTATTGTCGGCACCCTTTCCGACCGCTGGGGGAGAAAAGGATTCCTGGTCAGCGGCCTTTTCATCTACGGACTGGTGGGGCTTGCTCTGCCCGAGGCCACCTCGGTCAACAACCTTATCGCCATCCGCGCCTTTCACGGTGTAGGATCGGCAATGATCGTCCCAGTTGCTATGGCCTATGTCAGCGACCTGTCGCCGTTGGGGCAGGAGGGGCGTTTTATGGGGATGCTGAATATCGCCATTTTTTCCGGCATCGGTTGCGGTCCTCTTTTGGGTGGATTTTTTACCGACATCTGGGGAATGGCCGGGGCCTTCTACGTGATGGGAGGACTGAGCGGCATAGCACTGCTGCTGGTGATAGTGCAGATGCCGGTGCTGGAAGAGAAAAAAACCGAATCCCGCCGTCTCGGCATCTTTGAGGCCTTAAACAGCATGCTCAGGAAAAAAAGGACCCTGGGTATACTGCTGGTCCGGATGTCTACCATGATCATCATGGTTCCGACCATGGCCTTCCTGCCCCTGCTCATGGACAAGGTCTTCCAGGCCAGCGCTACCCAGATTGGAATAGTTATCACCTGCCGGACTCTGGTCAATGTCCTGCTGCAGACCCCGTTCGGCAGGATCGCCGATCGCCGGGACAAGGTGAAATTTCTGAGGACAGGGATAGTTGTAATAGGCGTAGTGCTGACTCTGGTCCCCCTGGCAGCGGACTTCTGGTGGCTGCTGGGGCTCTTTGTAGTGCTAGGTATAGGAGAAGCGATAATCTGGCCCACCCTGGGCGCTTTGGCGGCACAAGAGGGACGCGTCTACGGTCAGGGAGCCATGATGGGAGTTTATAATCTGGCCATGAGCTCAGGGGTTTTTATCGGCTCCCTGACTGCCGGCGGCATCATGGACCTGCTCGGTCTTAACTGGTCATTCTTCCTGATCGGCATTATTGTCCTGATCATATCTCTGGCTGCAAGCACTCTGATCAGAGACACCGCATCAGATTCAAGTCAAAACCTGCCAACATAAATCAACTAACACTTTATCAAACGTTTTTTGACCAACATTTGGCCAACAAACGATCAGTTGTCCGGCTTTAAGTCATATCAGGTTATAGAAATCCAGCAGAACTTTTGCCCTGAAAGGGGACGTACAGCTATAAAGGATAAGTCAGTCCTGAGTGGTCATCCCGCCCGTAAGACAGATTTACTGACTTCTGGTTTGGGCTGGGCCCCACTGACCTTCAAACTCTGGAAACAGAGGAACTTACAGACATCTATCACAATGACTCCCTCTTCCTGCTCAGCCTCCAGATTCTCCGATTTCCAGACAGTAACCCCGTCTACCTCAATTCTCTCATAACAGACCGAGTCGTCCTCCGGCTTCCCCGGGCGAACCGCCGGGGTTGCAACCCGTTCTCAACAACTATCAAGCCCCGGGCTGAAGCCCACGTAGAGTGTGACCTCTCCGCCTTTTTCCCTGATCAGCTTATTTGCTGGGGAAGTTATACTTATTGTAGATTTTCCAGTCTGACAAACCATGTCACTACTATATAACATAAAAGCGGATATGGGAAGGGGGAGGACAGGAAAGCAGATTAATCATAAAGCAGTTTATTATTCCACGCTCATTCAAAACTTAAAGCAGGGCTATAGAATTTTCTCAGATATTCCTTGACCATCCGGCGGGCGGAAAACCAGGGACCGGCCCGTTTGATTGCATTTTTCATTACCGCTGTCCAGCCGTGGGGCACCCCGTTTTCAGAGTAGTCATAGTACAGGGGGATAATTTCTTCTTCAAGAATCCGGTAGATTGCCTCTGCGTCAGCCCCGGTCCTGTCGTCTTCCGGATCTTGTTCTCCGAAGCTCCAGCCGTTATCACCGGTAAACCCCTCCAGCCACCAGCCATCGGCAATACTCAAATTAGGTACTCCATTCAGGGCGGCTTTCATGCCGCTGGATCCGCTGGCTTCCATAGGGGGGAGAGGGTTGTTGAGCCAGACATCCACCCCATGTGTCATATACTGGGCAATCTGTTCATTATAGTTTTCCACGAAAGCGACCCGGCCGGCAAATTCAGGGTCCCGGGCAAAATTAAAGATCCGCTGTAGAATAATTTTACCGTAATTATCATTGGGATGAGCCTTGCCGGCAAAAACAATCTGAATCGGCTTCCAGCGGCTCTTGAGCATCTTCTTTAGCCTGGCCTGATCATAAAAGATCAGATCCGCCCTCTTATAAGAGGCAAAACGACGGGCAAAACCGATAGTCAGCACCGAAGGATCAAAAAAGGTGCCTCCGCTCAAAACCTGGGACGGGAGAGGCCGATCGTTGGCCCAGCGCTGCCTGGACCGATCCCGGATATCATCAAGCAGCTTTATTTTAAGCCAGTAATGGGTCTGCCAGAGTTCCTGGTCGGGAATCTCCTCAATCATCTCCCAGAGATAAGGATCGTCATGATTGTCCAGCCAGTCCGAACCCAGGTACTTGTTGAATAAAAGCTCCATCTTCGGTTCGATCCAGGTCGGCACGTGGACTCCGTTGGTTATCGCTTTAATGGGCCTCCCAGTCCCTGATTCCCGTTCTCCGCCTTCATCTTCTTCAGGCCAAAGGCTCTGCCACATCCGGTTGGAAACCTCCCCATGTTTCCGGCTGACCCCGTTCTTGTAACCTGACAGCCTGAGAGCAAAGGCGGTCATATTAAAACCACTCTCCGGCTCATCGGGATGCAGGCCCAACTGCAGAAAAGATTCCCGGTCAAGTTCCAGAGAGTTCCAGAACTCCTGGAGATACTTTTCCATCAGGGTATAAGGAAAGACATCGTGTCCTGCCGGAACCGGGGTATGGGTGGTAAATACCGTGGTCTGCCTAACCCGATGCAGGACCTCTTTCAGGGGCAGCCCCTCTTCCATCCCGCTCCGCAGCCTTTTCAGGAGAGCAAAGGCGGCATGGCCCTCATTCAGATGTATAACAGCATGATTGATTCCCAGATACTGCAGTACTTCAGCCCCCCCGAAGCCGAGCACGATCTCCTGCTTGAGGCGCTGCTCCTGATCCCCCACATAGAGACGGGCGCTGATTGTTCTGTCCCAGGGATGATTGTTCTCAATATCAGTATCAAGCAGATAAAGGGGTACCCGCCCGACCATGACCTGCCAGACCGTAACATAAATAGGCGTATCAATATGGGGCACCTGAATAACCAGAGGCTTTCCATTTTCATCGAATAGGCGGGAAATAGAGGCGGCCTCCCGGAACAAGCGGGACTGACTGCTCTCCTGCCAGCCGTCCCCGCTGATCCGCTGCCTGACGTAACCCTCCGGATACATGAATCCCACGGCGACCAGCGGGACGTTAAGGTCGCTGCATTCCTTGATATGATCTCCGGCCAGGAAGCCCAGGCCGCCGGCATAAAAAGGCAGGGAGTGATGCAGGCCGTATTCTGCGGAAAAGTAGGCTATGACGGGTATTTGACTGGAATTGTGATAGCCCAGGAGAGGACAGCCTTTTTTCTTCATGTATTTCCGGAACTGGGAGAGCACCAGATCATAATGCCTCAGGAAAACCGGATCCTTACTTGCCTCCTCCAGGATTTCAAAAGGAATTTCCCGGAGCATCATGTCCGGATTATGCACAGTCTCCTTCCAGATCCGCCGGTCCAGACTCTTGAAAAGATTCCTGGCCGCAGGATGCCAACTCCACCACAGATTTTCCGCCAGATCTTCAAGACCGGCCAGCCGTTCAGGCAGTTTAAAGTCATTTACTTCATCGGTCATTGTTTAACCTTCACTTGGTAATTATTTATACCGGGAAGCAGGCATATTCAGAGAGATAATTGAGAACGCCGCAGCCATTCCTTATTGCAGGCAGATCCGGATTAACTACTTTAATCTTAGCAGGGAAGAGGTTGCCCCTGTCAAGAATAAACAAGATCACACCCTCCTTGTCCCGGATTACAGAAATCTGCCGCAATCATCTGGAATTTAAAAAGCTGATAGCCGAAGATTTACTACTCTGCTTTTTATTTCAACCAGTTCCGGACCTTCTTTTTCAGCCATTTCCAGGGAAAGAAAAGCATGGAGACCCGGCTTTGGTATCTCCGGTACTGAGAGCCGAAAGTTATGATCAGTTTCCTCTCTTCCAGAAAGGCGCCGATAATCAGATAGGAGGTCAGAATAATGTTGGTAACCAGAGCCGCGGTATCCAGGGGCCGGGCCCAGATAATCAGGATGCCGCCAAGATACCAGGGATGACGGATCACCCCAAGGATCCCGTCGGTCTTGAGCCCTCCCCGGTCACCTATGCCTCTGTAGTCCTCGCCTTCCCGTATCTGGCGTATTCCCGTAAACTGCCGAAGATCGTAGTTCCTGGCCCCTCCGATGAAAAGACAAAGGGCACTGCCAATCAGCAGGGTCTGAATAATCCGGAGCTCTCCCTGCCAGGCAAACAAGGGCTGGGAGGACATGGAAAAGCGGTAGACGAGAACCGGAATAATAGTCCCCAAAGCGATGAAAATATATAAGAGCCGGTAATAACGGAACCACATCCCTAACCGTCCGGCAAAGAACCTCTTGACCGAAGGGGCGATCAGAAGGGAGTGCAGAGCGCACCACAATACCCAGAACAAGGCCAGAAACAGGTGTTTTTCTAATGAATAATCCATCAGGTATCATGTCATCCCGGTTGAAAGAGCCTGAGAATTCGAGGTCTCCAGGCAGTTATTGGTCTTCTATTCAACTGAAGCAAAAACCAATGTTCTGAAATCCTCGTCTTCCATATTGTCAGGAAAAAGGAAAACGGTGTCAAGGAAGCTGTGGACTTTACCATAGATCGGGGATTAAGCAGCCAAACCTTCCGACCCAGGGCCGGGGAGCCTGTTTCAGCTTTCCAGATTCCCCCTGGCTGAGATCCGGCCGGCGGGATAGGAAAAGAGCAGTCTCCCCCTTGCCTTTTTGAGACGCAGCCCCCCGGAAAAGTGGAGGCGGGCTCCGGTTTCACCTGTTTCCGCCAGATACAGGATCTGCTCGATCTTTTCCCCCTGAGGACGGGCGGACATCTCGATAAAAACCTTCTCCAGGAGACGGCGCCGGATGGCCCTTTCCAGGTCCCGAAAGCCGGGAAGGTCGATTGATACCTTCCCGGCTTCCGGTTCCGCGAAAACCAATTCCCGCCAGGCATCCTCCGTCAGCCGGGAAAGGACCAGTTCTTCATCCTGGAGCACCTCGGCCGTACGCCGGAGAGTTTCGGAAATATTAGGATTGATTCCGGCCAGTTCAGGTATTACCTCCAGGCGCAGACGGTTCCTGAGAAACCTGGTCTCCAGATTGGAGCTGTCTTCCAGCCAGGGGATATCATAGCGCTTGAGATAGCTGAGGAGTTCGGCTTTGGTTCGGGTGAGGAAGGGCCGGATGATCCGTTTATCGCGGATCATCTTCATCCCGGCAAGACCCGCCCGGCCCGTTCCCCTGATCAGGCGGAGCAGCACCTCTTCCGCCTGGTCATCAGCGGTATGGGCCACCGCGATCCTGGCGGGCTCATACTCAGAGGCCAGCTGCTCAAGAATACCGTAGCGCAGGTTCCGGGCCGCGTGTTCAAGGGAGAGCTTCTTTTCTTCCGCCTCCCGGGCGGCATCAACCCGAAAACTCTGGCAGGTGATATCCAGGACCGCAGCTCTGGATTCCACCAGTTCTCTCTCCCGGCCGGTTTCTCCAGGCCGCAGGCCATGATCCACATAAACCGCTACCGGCTTTACAGAAAGCCTCGGGCCGAGGGCGCCCAGGACATGTAGCAGGGCCATGGAGTCCGGGCCTGCCGAACAGCCGACAATGACGGACTCAGCCGGAGCCAGGAGCTCTTCCCTGACAATTAACTGGTAGGTGGCCTTTTCCAGGGGATGCATGATTAAGGGTGTTACTTTGCTGATTGTTTTTTCAGATTTTATACTATTTGGCTTTCAGCTTTGCATTTTGAGAAAATCTATTAGACTGTCAGATATTAGCATCTGAGCTGAAAATTCGCAGTCTTTTCTTTAACCACCCGAGAACAACGCATGGTACATCTTGAAGTGGCGGTGGCCGCCCCCATACACCAGACCCTGACCTATAGCTATTCCGGCAGCGACTCCCACTTATTGCGTCCCGGCATCCGCCTGCTGGTACCTCTGGGCAGGAGAAAGGTTACCGGATATCTCCTGAGCTTGGGGGAGGCGCAGACCGCTGATTACGAGATTAAGGAAATAAGCGAGATCCTGGACAGCTCTCCCCTTTTTCCGGAAAAATTTATCACCTTTTTCCGCTGGATCGCCAACCACTACCGTTACCCACTGGGTGAAGTCATCAAGAACTGCCTCCCCGGAGGGCTCACTTCCCGGACTGACAGAGAAGTTTCTCTTACCGAAGGAACCGATCCGCATGATCTCAGCCCTGAATGCCCGGAAGAGCCCCCTCCCTGGCTGAGGAAACTCGTGGAGGAAGGCAGCACCCGGATCAGCGGGGCCACCAAGCTTTCCCCGACCTGGAAGAAAAGACTGGCCGGATGGCAGGACAAGGGACTGATCGAAAACCGGGAGGTTATTGTCAGATCAAGGACAAAACCCAAGACCGAGACCTACGTCTTTCTCAGGGACGACAGTCCGGGTGACGATCTCAAGGTCTCCGAAGAGAAAACCCTGGCGGCTATAACTTCATTTCCTGACTGGCGGCGGAAAGGAATACCCAGAAAGGAACTGAACAAAGTGTACCAGGGTGCGGCCAAGGCCCTGAAAGAACTGGACCGGAAAGGGATTGTTGAAATCAGGGAGGAAAGGGTCTTCCGTGATCCCTTGGGGGACGAGCCTCCCTGTTTCGCCAGGCCTGAACAATTGACCGAAGAACAGGAGCAGGCCATGGCTGAGATTATCCCGGCCCTCCGGGCTCACAGCTTTCGACCCTTCCTGGTCCATGGGGTTACCGGCTGCGGCAAGACCGAGATCTATCTGCGGGCAGCGGAAGAGACCCTGAATCAGGGACGCTCAGTCCTGGTTCTGGTCCCGGAAATCACCCTGGCTTCCCAGATGACCGGCCATTTCTTCTCCAGATTCGACCCCAAACGGCTGGCCGTTCTACACAGCGGCATCTCCTCCGGGGAGCGCCTGGATCAGTGGCAGCGGATCATGGAGGGGGCCGCAGATATAGTAATCGGGGCCAGATCCGCCATTTTTGCCCCGCTGGAGGACTGCGGCCTGATAATTGTGGATGAAGAGCACGACCCGGCTTACAAACAGGAAGACCAGCTGCGTTATCAGGCCAGGGATCTGGCGGTATTGATAGCCAGCCGCAGCCGGGCTGTGGTTCTCCTGGGTTCAGCCACTCCTTCCCTGGCCAGCTTCCAGAACAGTGAACAGGGCAAATACCGGCTTTTAAGCCTCACCAAAAGGGTGGACAACCAGCAGCTGCCTGAAGTCTCCATAGTTGACCTGCGCACCGACAGAGAGGGAGGTGCTCCCCTTCTCTTCTCCCGGGAACTGCTGGACGGTCTCCGGCTCAACCTGGAAAAAGGGGAACAGAGTATAATCTTCCTTAACCGGCGGGGCTACGCCTCTTTCATGCTCTGCCTGGATTGCGGCAATCCGGTGCAGTGCAGACGCTGCGATATCTCCCTGACCCTGCACAAAGGCCAGAAAATTCTGGCCTGCCACCACTGTGGCTACAGTGTGACCAGCGCCATCGTCTGCCCGAACTGCCGTTCTCCCCGGATCAGGGAAATCGGCTTCGGCACCGAAAGAGTGGAGGAGGAACTGCAGAACCAATTCCCCGAGGCGGCAATTGCAAGGCTTGACCGGGACACTACCGCCCAACGCGGATCTCTCATGACTATCCTTAAAAAGGTACGCCGGCGGGAGATAGATATCCTGGTGGGCACCCAGATGATCAGCAAGGGCCATCATTTCCCGGATATCACCCTGGTCGGCGTACTCTGGGCTGACGCCGGGCTGGGCCTGCCGGATTTCAAAGCCGGGGAAAGGACCTTCCAGCTTCTGACCCAGGTCACCGGCAGGGCCGGCCGCGGAGAGAAAAAGGGCAGGGTCATTATCCAGACCCATCAACCCGGCCACTATGCCATAACCTGCGCCCGGGAACATGATTACCATAAGTTTTACCGGACTGAACTGGAGATGCGGCAGCGCTTCCAGTTCCCTCCCTATTCCAGGCTGGCCTGTCTCACCCTGGCCGGGAAAAAAGAAGAAACGGTCAAAGAGGCGGCAACCCAGACCGCTGACCTGATAAAAAAGAAAAAAAATACAGAGGAACTTTCCCTGCTGGGCCCTGTACCCTCACCCCTCTCCAAAATCAAAGGCAGATACCGCTGGCAGGTCCTGCTCAAGTCCCGGAGCCACCAAGAACTGCACAGGATATGTGAACAGCTGACCGCTTATCCCCCCAGCCTGTTACGCTCCAGGTCGGTAAGCCTTACTGTGGACATTGACCCGGAAAATATGCTTTAAACAGCCCCCTCTTTAATAAGGCTGCCTCAAAAACCGAACCGCCTGAAACAAGGGGCTAATTCCCGACTCTCCGGCACAGAACGCCGGGAAAAGTCAATTAAAGCGGTTGCTGACTCAAATCATATATGAAATACTATATATATGATAGAATCGGATTAAGAGTTTCTCAAGTTCTCCTCTTGCCTGACCATAAAGTCGCCCAGTCGAGCGAGAACTTATTATCTAGTATAAATTCAGACCAACTTAGGATAATACATCATGAAAGCCCTTATAACCGGTGGGACAGGATTTATCGGCCAGAATCTGGTCCGGCGGCAGGACAGCCCCGTCATCCTGGGACGCAGTCCGGAAAAAATCAGAAAGCTTTTCCCGGAAGCCCGGGCCTATGCCTGGCAGCCCGGAGAACCTGTAACCGAAGACGCCTTCCAGGAGGTGGATACGGTCTTTCATCTTGCCGGAGAATCGATTTTCAAAGGCCGTTGGAATCAGGCCAAGAAAGATCGCATCCTATCCAGCCGGGTGGAAGGGACGGCAAGCATAGTTGATTCTCTGGCCCGAATGGAGGCGCCACCGGAAACCCTTATCTGCTCTTCTGCCGTGGGTTATTATGGCTCGCGGGGAGATGAGATCCTGACCGAGTCTTCAGGTCCCGGGGCTGATTTCCTGGCCCAGGTCTGTCAGGCTTGGGAAAAGGAAGCGAGGAAAGCGGAAAAACTGGGAATCAGAGTGGTCTGCATCCGGACCGGGGTGGTACTGGGCAGGGACGGCGGCGCCCTGCCCCAGATGCTCCCCCCTTTCAAAGCAGGCCTGGGAGGGAAACTGGGAAGCGGCAGGCAGTATATGGCCTGGATCCATATCTACGACCTCATAGAGATCATGCTTTATGCCGCCGCCAATAAAGAGCTGAAGGGGCCGGTCAATGCCGTGTCCCCTCAGCCGGTAACCAATAAAGAGTTCACCAGGATGCTGGCATCAGTCCTGCACCGTCCGGCAATCCTGCCCGCCCCTACCCCATTCCTGCGTTTGGTCTTCGGTGAATTCAGCAATGTCCTGCTTTCTTCCCAACGCGCCCTTCCTCAAAAACTGGAGGAAGCCGGGTATGAGTTTAAATATCCCGAGGTCAGACAGGCCCTGGAGGCGGCTATAAAAGATTAGAGATCAAGAATAAGAAATCTTTCTATAAATCATTTATCCCATTTTTATTTTTAATATCTTACCAATTTTCACACCATTCCTGCAGCCTTAAGTAAGGCCCAGCCCTGCGGGTCCTGCTCCCCTGAATATTTCTCATCTGATGATCGCCCGGCAAGATGGGACAGGAGCCGATTGGCCAGCCTCTTCCCCAGCTGGACACCTTCCTGGTCAAAGGAGTTAATATTTAGAATAAAACCCTGAAAGACGATCTTGTTCTCGTAGATGGCCAGGAGACTCCCCATGGTTTCCGGGGTCAATCTCTCCGCCATAAGGATGGAATTGGGGCGATTGCCGGGAAAACGCTTATTGGGATTGTCGTTGTCCTCCCCTGTGGCCAGGGCCAGAGACTGGGCCAGAAGATTGGCTACCAGTTTCTCCTGGGAGGAGGTCCCCTTGATCTCAATATCCTTCTGGTACCGGGACTTGCGGAACCCTATGAATTCCACCGGTACCACCGTGGTGCCCTGGTGCAGCAACTGATAAAAGGCGTGCTGGCCGTTGGTGCCCGGCTCCCCCCAGACTATGGGTCCGGACTGATATGACAGGGGCTTTCCCTGCCGGTTGATGGACTTGCCGTTTGACTCCATATCACACTGCTGGAGGTGAGCCGGGAAACGAAGGAGCCCCTGACTGTAGGGAAGTACCGCCAGGGTTTCAAAGTCCAGGAAGTTATGATTCCAGATCCCCAGAAAAGCCAGGAGCAGAGGAATATTCTTCCTTACATCCTTTTCTTCAGCAGCCTTATCAATTCGGTCGGCTCCCCGCAGGACATCCTCAAACCCCTTGTACCCCAAGGCAAAACCCAGCATAACCCCGCCCACCATAGAAGTGGCGCTATAGCGTCCCCCGATATAATCGAACATATAAAAGGATTGTAGATATCTGTCCGGATCGTCCATCGGGCTGTTCTTTCCGGTAACCGCGATAAAATGACGGCCGGGATCAAGCCCCTCCCTGATAAAAGCCTCCCTGAACAACTCTTCGTTGGTCAGGGTCTCCAACGTGGTCCCGCTTTTGGAAACCACACTGATCAGGGTCCTGGAAAGATCAAGCCCGCCCAGGACCTCAACTGCATCATCGGAATCCACATTGGAGACAAAATGGACCCGCCGTCCCGGGTGCCGGTAAGCGGACAGGGCATAATAGAGAGCCCGGGGCCCAAGGTCCGAACCGCCGATTCCTATCTGGACCAGATCGGTAAAGGGCTCCCCTTTGCTGTTCGACAGTCTGCCACTGTCTATATCCTCTAAGAATTGGCGCAACCTGGCAAGTTCCTGTCTGGCCTGGGCGGTTGCTTCCGGCTCCAGTGGTGAATCGGAAAAGACGTCCCGGCAGGCAGTATGCAGAACCCGGCGTTCTTCGCTTTCATAACCTTCAATCCGGTTTAAAATCTCGCCGCTCTTCATGGCCTTAAACTGATCCACCGCCCGGCTTTCCCCGGCAAGATTCTGGAGACCATCCAGCACCTGCTGATCTAAGCGCTGGCCGGCATAAAGCAGATCAAAGCCCTGATTATGACAGCGGTATTCCGAGATCCTTCGGGCACTCATAACCCCGTCCCTGGTCAGATCAAGCGGGGAACGGGCCAGATCACAGAGTACTTGGTAGGACGGATGTTCATCCAGATTTCTGGTAATCATGATTCTATGTATATAGGTTATGGATTATGGAATCAGGTTGTAATCGTAAATCTGTAAATTTTTACCTTATCCTTTTATTTTTTCTCCTCATAAATCCGGTGGCCCCTGAACTATCATCTCAGCTATACTCTTTTTGACCCGGGGCAGGGTATGCCGACTGGAACCCAGCAGATCCTTCTCAAGCTGGACCAGGCGCTGGAACACAGATGTCCGGTCAAAGCGGGGAAAATCCTCCCTTTCGCCCACTATCTCCTGGCAACGGTGACAGCCGGGAAAATTCAGGGTCTTGCCGTCCGGTCTGGTCATGGAGGCCGGTACCCCGTGCAGGCGGCAGATCATAAGACGATGAGCATAAAGAATGCACAGACCTTCTTCATTCAGAGGGCAAAGGATATTGGGCCTTTCTTCCCTAAGCCAGGCCTGTTCACATCCCCTTACATAATTACGGGATCTTTCCACAACCTGTTCCAGCCGTTCTCCAGCCAACGAGTTCAAACCTTTCCAAAGGTATATCCACTCTGTATAGGTATGATGGACAAAGTAGGAGTCACAGCAGTTATCATCACACCCGGCACAGGTAAAATCCAGTTCAGCGGCGATCTCGTCGTAGGTTTCTTCCATCTCCCGGTATAATTCGGCTATTTGTCGGGCAATATTATCCGGTAAGCTTTTGGTCATAATATTAATGATCTTGGGTTTTATAGTTCTTGCGGTTTAAGAAGTTTACAGGACTGTTGATTAACTGTCAAATGGATGAGTATTTACCTTACCGGTGGATAATCATCAACTGCCTTTCCTTCATATAGCACAGTACAGATCATCAGTAACAGCATAGCAATATTTTTTGATCTAAACAGGATAAACTATTTTCCTCTGATAGGTGATCAATACCTGACTTCTTTCGGCATATTAAAATTATCAGTTGACGCCGGTGTACGGTTTTTATACCTTAGAACCTGAAAAATAACAGACTTGCCGGTTTTATTAAGAACCACCAGCAAGGATCCTTTAACCCATCTCATTGTCCTGAGCTTAAACTTATGAATAGACTTCCATCCGGTTCAATCATCGCCGCCCTGTCCCTTATTCTATCCACCACTGCTAACAGTGATATAATCCTACATGAAAACGGCTCCAGGATCATTGGGAATATAACCAAGATACATGAAAACAAAGTGATCATGGAGACGGATTTTGCCGACACCGTTACAGTGGACCTTAACGATACAACTGACCTGGAGACAAATAATCCATTATTTATCTCTCTGGAAAACGACAGCCGGCTTTACGGCACAATGAACCAGGAAGGCGACACGATCTTGATTGACAGTCCGGAAGGCAGAATATCCGTAAACAAGAATGCCATAACCGCCGCCTGGTTAAAAGGACAACCGGACCCCTTGGCCCCTGAAAGAAGGGCCTGGAGCTATGAGATATCCCTGGAAGGATCCGGAAAAACAGGCAACACCGAAAGGGGAAATATCGGAACCAGACTGAAAGCTGAGCTTGAGGGACCTGACGATCAGTTGCAGTTTTATCTGCAAGGGCGTTATGCCAAGGAGGAAGGAGAAGAGACAGATGACGAGATCATCGCGGGAATTGACTTTGAAAGGATATTTGCAGAGATTCACTCCTGGTATACCAGGATTGAACTGGAAAGGGACGATATTGACGATCTTGATTTGCGGACAACAGCGGCAACTGGTTATGGTTACTACTTCCTTAAAAAAAGCGACCACGAACTAAGAACCCGGCTTGGTCTTTCCTATCGCCATGACTCCCTCGAAGACGGCAGTTCAAGTTCAGACATCGGACTTGATATGGGGCTGCACTACATGTACAGATTCAATCGACACCTGAAGCTGGTAACGGATATAACCTACACACCGAGCCTTGAAGATTTCGCCGATTACCTGCTTGATCATGAAAGCATTCTTGAAACCCCTGTTGCCCTGTCAGAAATCTGGAAGCTGCAGGTAGGCATCAATAATCAATATGACAGTGAACCAGCCGAGGGCAAAGAAAAGCTGGACACCACATACTTCGGCCGACTGGTATTACAGTGGAAGGATTGATCCATAAGACCGCCTGCTTACAGAGATTCTTACACCCCTCTTAGAGGGCTTAATAAAGAGGCTGTCACCGCCTGATCCTGATCTTCATCCCTTTCACAAATAATCTGCGCCAGTAGCTGCTGGCCTGCGGGAAAACATCAAGGGTCTGATTCTTCTATTTCTTTTTTCCCCTCTTTCCCCGGACTTTTCACTTGTTTATTAACCTGGTTGTGGTTAATTTATTTACATATTCCTTAACTGAATTACATTTATCTTCGGCTGATTATAGTCCACACAGCGGTCTCACTTGAACTACGGATTTTGAATAAAGTGTTAAATAAACCGCTGTACCACCATCTGCCGCCAAAACTGACATTATGAAAAACCAATTAATCCCATGCCATTACGAGATATTATAAAGCACCCTGATCCAGTTTTAAGACAAAAAGCCAGGCCGGTCACGGACTTCAACGATGAACTGGCAGAACTGATCAGGGATATGACGGAAACCATGTACAACGCGCCAGGAATAGGGTTGGCTGCCCCCCAGATTAATGTTTCCCTGAGCCTGGTGGTAATGGATGTTACTGCCCGGGATGAAAAAAGTGAACCGATCACCCTGATTAATCCCGAAATCCTGTATACTGAAGGCTCCCAGATAGATGAAGAGGGGTGTCTTAGTGTGGTGGACTTTACTGCCAAGGTCAAGCGCTATCAAAAAATTGCTGTCCGGGCCCTGGACTTAAAGGGGGAAGTACTTGAATTCGAAGCCGAAGACTGGCTGGCCCGGGTCATTCAACATGAGATAGACCACCTGAACGGCATTCTTTTTATCGATCATCTCAGCAGTCTCAAGAGAGGAATTTACAAAAAACAGCGCAAAAAGCAGCTGCAGGCAACCTAAGCGTTCAGGATTAAAAACCCTGCTGCAGGAGGAGGTCGGCAACTGCTGCATGCTTTATCAGGGTATTCAGCAATATGAGCAGAACAATTAACCAGTTGATATTTATGGGCACTCCGGACTTTGCCGTCCCCAGCCTGAGGGCCCTTTTGGAAAGCGGAGAAAATCCGGCAGCCGTGGTCTGCCAGCCCGACCGTCCCCGGGGACGGGGACGGAAACTGCAGGCCCCGCCGGTAAAAAAATTGGCATTGAAGCACAACCTCCCGGTTCTACAGCCAACAAAAATTAAGTCAGAGGAATTTCTGGAAACTATCAGGTCCCTATCACCTGATCTTATTGTAGTGGCTGCCTATGGCAGGATTCTGCCCCCCGAGCTGCTGGAGATCCCCAGATGGGGTGTAATTAACGCCCATGGCTCCCTTCTCCCCAAATACCGGGGAGCAGCGCCAATCCAGAGGGCCATAATCAATGGTGAACAGGAAACCGGGGTCACCATCATGAAAGTGGCGGAGGGACTGGATACCGGAGACATTCTCTTGACTGAATCCCTGCCTGTAAGTGAAGATGATACCTCAGCAACTCTGGCCGCCAGAATGGCTGAGCTGGGGGCGCGCCTGCTGGTCCGGACCCTGAATGGCCTGCGGAATGAAACCATAATCCCTGTAAAGCAGGATGAATCCCGGGCCACCCTGGCTCCCCCCCTTTGCAAATCAGAGGGATATATCGACTGGTATCAGCCGGCTTTTCAGATAAGCTGCCTTATCCGGGGCCTGGATCCCTGGCCCAAGGCGCATACCACTCTGGGAAATAAATGGTTCCGCCTCTATCAGCCCCGGGTAATTGAAGCCGAGGCTGCCGAAGAACCGGGTACTGTGGTCAGGATCGATGCAGAAGGGCTTCTGGTTGCAACCGGTTCCGACTATCTCCTGGCCCGGGAAGTACAGCTGGAAGGAGGCAAACGCATGACCCCCAAGGCCTTCATTCAGGGCAATACCCTTGAGATCGGGACCAAACTGGGTGAAAAATGATCGGCTACTGTGATCCTTTTTCCGGGATAAGCGGTGATATGTTTCTGGGAGCCCTGCTGGATGCCGGCCTCTCTGAAGAGGAGCTGAAGTATGCTCTCACTGGTCTCAACTTATCCGGCTACAGCCTGGAAAGCGAGGAGGTCCTGGTCAACGGGATACGGGCAAGAAGAGTCAAAATTGAACCCGGCCCCCAACAGCCCCGGCGCAAATGGCCGGAAATCAAAGCCTTGATAGAGACCTCCTCCCTTTCTGAAACAACCAGGGCAAAGGCTCTGACCATCTTCACCGGACTTGCCCGGGCCGAGGCTGAAGTCCACGGCTGCCGGCTTGAGGAGGTCCACTTCCATGAAGTCGGTGCGGTTGACTCCATAATTGATATTGTCGCAGCAGCCATTAGCCTGGAATTACTGGGGATCACCAGAATCTACAGCGGACCTCTCCCCATAACCAACGGCTGGACGGACAGCGCCCATGGCCCCCTTCCTCTGCCTCCACCTGCGGTCAGTGAGCTGATCAAAGACATCCCGGTGTACGGACTGGAGTGTCAGGAGGAACTGGTTACGCCGACCGGGGCCGCCCTGATCAAGGCGCTCTGCTCAGATTTCGGCCCCATCCCCCAGATGACAGTCCAGGCTACGGGATACGGAGCAGGCAGCCGGCAGCGCAAAGACGGGAAGCCCAACCTCTTCCGGATGATTATCGGCAGGGATTACCCGGGAGCTCAAGAAGCCGGTGAGGTGGAAGTCATGGAAACACATCTGGATGATTGGCAGCCGGAGATTTTCCCTTGGCTCAGTGAACAGCTTTTCCGGGCAGGAGCCTTGGATGTGACCTTGATTCCCATACAGATGAAAAAAGGCAGACCCGGCTTTCTTCTCCGGGTAATCGGGGAGGAAGTCGTAAGTTGGCGTCTCAAACAGATCATGGTCAACGAAACCACCAGTATCGGCCTGCGCTACCGCCGGGAAAAGAGGTGGACTCTGCCCCGGCAGCAGGGTTATATTAACAGTCAGTGGGGGAGATTGGGAGTTAAAAAAGTGGAAACCCCGGGGGGCAGCCGTCTCTATCCGGAATATGAGTCCTGCCGGGCCATAGCCCTAAGAGAAGGGATAACCTTACAAGAGATTTACGCCAAGGTGGCAGGCACCCCGGCGGAAGAATTCCGGCCGGCCGAGGAAGAGTAAAATGCCCCGTTTAATCATGCTTATAGCCACCGGATTTTATACCGGATATCTTCCCAAAGCCCCCGGCACCTGGGGGACTTTGCTGGCCTTTCCGGTTCATCTGCTGATCAGTCCCCTGCCTTCCGCAATTTATACAACAACCCTGTTTATTATTTTCTGTGTGGCAGTCTTCACAGCCGGAGCTGCAGAAAAGATACTTGACAGCAAAGATCCAGGGATTATCGTCATAGACGAAATAATCGGCATGCTCATCGCCCTTATATGCGTACCTGCCAGTCCTGCAGCCTGGCTTGCGGTCTTTATCCTTTTCCGCTTTTTTGACATTGTCAAACCTTTTCCGGTTAACTGGCTCGATAAAAGACTCAACGGGGGGCTGGCAATTGTCATGGATGATGTTGCCGCGGGCGGCTACACCCTTCTCTGTTTACATCTGTACTTTTACCTGAAGGGAAGTTAATCCGGACGGGTTTCCGCAAGCCGTAAAAGGCAACCTGCATATTTAAGAATATTTAAACCCTCAACCACTATGACCCTTCGACTAAGACCGGACAATTATGCCAGAGAAACCCTGGAACGCTACACCGGCTCCTCGATAGAGGAATTCTGCTCTTATGTTCTGCTTTGCAACTTCCACCGCTATATCAAAAATTTCTCCGAAGTCTCCGGCACCCAGGTAAAGGGTAATTACTGGAGCATAAGCCACGATCAGGAAAAAGATATAACCATAATCAACTACGGGGTGGGCTCTCCATCCGCCGGGATAATCATGCACTGCCTCTCCTTTCTGGACAACCTGAAAGCAGTTGTAATGCTCGGCATGTGCGGCGGCATAGCAGATGATCTGGCTGTGGGGGACATTATCCTGCCCACCGCCTCCATCCGTGACGAGGGGACCAGTGCCCATTATCTCCCCAAGGACGTGCCCGCCCAGCCCGCCTTCAGTATAAATCGGACAGCCGAGCGGGTCATCTCTGAAGAAAGATGCTGCGGCATCAAATCAGGAATCATGCATACCACTGATTATCGGATGTGGGAATTTGATGAGAATTTTATCGACTATATCCTGAAAAACCGGATAATAGCCATTGACATGGAAATAGCCACCATCTTTGCTGTGGCCTATGCCCGGCAGATCCCGACCGGAGCTTTAATGCTGGTTTCGGACCTTCCCCTGAGAAAAGGAGGAATCAAGAGCAAGTCCCACTCTGAAGACATCTTTGATGCCTATACAAATCAACATCTTGATATGGGCATTAAGGTTATTGAAAGATTGAAAAAAGAAGCATAGGTCAAAGAGGAATCAGGTCAATCACATTTCCTTTTCAAATCCATGATCTTTGCCTCTCTACTCTCCAAGGTACTTTCGCAACTGGCTTTCTCAGAACTTAGCCGTTGTATATCAGCCTTCTGGTTGTCTACTTTTGAGAGCACAACCTCCAGATTCAACCGGGTCCGTTCGAGCTGTTCTTGGGCCTGAGCAAGCTGTTTATCCCTCTCCAGAAGCTTCTGCTCCAGGCTGTCAATCGCCGCTTCTTTTTCGAAAATCTCAGTATTTTTCCGAGAAAATTTCCTTTCCAGATCACTAAGCCTTATATTGGCATCAATTAGTTTATCCTTAAGGCTGTCTTCCCCTGATGAATCTGATTCAGCCAGTTTATTTTCAAGGGTGCTGATCTTCTGCCGGGCTTCCTGCAGTTCCTGCCTGGAATCTGCAATCTCTTCATTCCGGGAAACAAGTCTGTTTTCAAGATCATTATTTTCTTCACTTACCCGCTTGAGCTTTTTTTCCAGATCAGCAATCATGGTGTTGCGGCTCCCCAGTTTATTCTGGAGGGCATTATACTCATTCTTCAGTCTCACCAACTGAGCCTCCTTCTGAGATAACTCTCCCTGCAGGCTCTGCCGGGCTGCAGTCAGCTGCTTTACCTGATCCTGCATCTTTTTCAGCTCAGCCTGCCTGGCCTGAAGCCTTTTACCCAAGGTATTATTTTCCTCTTCCAGCTCTTTTGTTGCTGCTTTGTACTCAGAGAGCTCGGCAGCAAGGGAGGAATTGTTTTCTTCGAGAGCATCCCTCTGCTTACGAAGACCGGCGATCGTTTCCCTGGACTGTTTCAGAAGATTTTTAGCCTTATCCGCCTCTTTTTTAAGTTCAATCTTGTCTTCCTGGCTGAGATTTGCCGTTTCCCTGTACTCTTCAATCTGATCCTCTTTTGCATTCAGCTTCTTTTCCAGGACAGCGTTTTCCTTGCTGTTTACCGCTCCCCAGATCGAACCGACAACAGTTAAAAATACCAGTAAAACGATAACATTATTCTTCGTCATATCATTTTCCTATGTTTATTGTATTTCATCCATTAAGGGTTATTGGCCCTAAAAAAAGGCCCTCATTTCCAATTAAGCTGAAGGTTTAATGAAAAGAACCGGCAAGCTCTAAGATCCGGTTTGCAGAAAAAGCTATAAAATATCCCCGGAAGCGCAATCTGAAATATTTATACAGAAAATTCTTGTCAAAAGCTACCAAGTAAGCATATAGGCGTCAAGACGGTTTCCTCAGGCTGAATTCAGATCACAAACCACTCCTCCTTCTATACGATAATCCCCGGATTCCAGATAATAGTAAAGTTCCTTACCTTGGATTTGCGCAGTCCTGCTGGTAAAAGTAAATTCTCCAGGCAAAATTACTTGGCCTTCATCAGAGTCATAGCTGCCCCTGTCACTATCAACCCTGGCCTTTTCCCCGGTGCTGTCATAAAGGAATATACTGACTCCCTCCAGCTTTATCCGGGAATTGCTCAAGCTTCCCCCATAAGCCCTGGAAGCTCTGACAACCGTATCCTCCCGGCCATCCCTGTTCCGGGTGAATTTCATTCCCCGGATAACAAATCTGTCAGCAGAATTATCTTTTTCAGTCTCCAGATGTTCAAAACCCGGTGGGGCCAGAAAGTCTACGAGCAGTGGTTTCCACAAGGGAATAGTCAACACGATAAGGAAGAGGCTTCCCAGTAAGGCGGTACGGCTGCTGAATTTCATTCAGAATCAGGATTGAAGGTTTTAAAATCAGATTTGCCTATCTATCAGAGTCAGAAGACGGCAGGTAGTGGTTTAAAAGGGAATCATAATCCCCCCTTGCCTCGAGGATCAGTTCACAGACCTCTCTGACCGCTCCCTTACCTCCCGGAAATACGGAGACGTAATCCACCCTTTCCAGGACCTCAAAGACACTGTCTGCCGGCGCTGAAGACAGTCCCACCAGGGTAAGGAGAGGAAGATCCAGCCAGTCATCCCCCATGTAGGCCACCTGATCCGGGGTCAAATCAAGATCTTCAGCTATTATCCTGAAAACCTCCATCTTATCCCTCCTTCCCTGATAAACATGTTTATTGCCCAGCTCTTCAGCCCTTATCTGCACCAGCTTGCTTTTCCGGGCGGTTATAAGGCCGATTTCCACTCCCGCCTTCCGCAACAGGCTCAAGCCGAAACCATCCCTGACATGAAAACTTTTTACCTCATTATCCTGACCGGAATATATGATCGAACCATCTGTCAATACTCCATCAACATCGAGCAGCAGGAGCTTAACTGCAGCTGCCAGGGGCAAGCATTTCTGCCGGACATAGCTGTTTTTTCGAATCTGGTTGCGTGAAGCGGCCCGATCGCGCAGGGCCTTGGTCAAATCACAGTCACTGATGTAAGAATCCATTTTTAGAACTCCTCTCAGGAGTTACCTGTCAAAAGTTAGGTGGTTAGGTGTCTGATCTTGATAGCTAAGAACTTCAGACCTAAATCTTAATTATTCGCCAGGCTCTCCCTAATCGCCATAACCGACTTGAGAACACCTTCCACTTCCGCCAGAGGCAGAGAATTGGGACCGTCACAAAGGGCCTGATCAGGGTCGGGATGGACTTCCATAAACAGCCCATCCACTCCCACGGCAACCGCCCCTCTTATAAGCGGCCTGATAAATTCCCTGAGTCCGCCGGAGCTGCTGCCGCTGCCTCCGGGGAGCTGAACGCTGTGGGTGGCATCAAAGATTACAGGGTGTCCCAGAGAACGCATGATCGGCAGGGATCTCATATCTACCACCAGATTATTATAACCAAAAAAGGTTCCCCGTTCCGTTAGCAGAATGGTGGAACATCCTCCCGCTTTCAGCTTGTTGATCACTGGTTTCATGTCCCAGGGGGAGAGAAACTGCCCCTTTTTGACATTTACCGGTTTGCCGCTCCGGCCGGCTTCAACCAGAAGATCGGTCTGGCGGCAGAGAAATGCCGGTATCTGGATGATGTCAAGTACCTCAGCGGCATCCCGCACCTGGGAAGACTCATGGATATCAGAGATAACCGGCAGATCAAAATCGGCACGGATTCGGCCCAGAACAGGCAATCCATTCTTCATACCCGGACCCCGGAAAGAGTCCAGGGAGGTACGATTGGCCTTATCAAATGAAGCCTTGAAGATCAGGGGGATGTCCAGCCGCCGGCATATGTCCTTGAGAGTGGCGGCAATCTCCCGGGCCGACTCCTCCGATTCCAGTACACAGGGGCCGGCAATAAGAAGGGGGCTGCTTGCTGAAGAACCGGGCAACAGCGATTTAATATCAGGTAACATAAATAATTAAAGACTGTGAAGATGTGCTTGGGCGACGGGTTCTTCCATTGCTCATCGCCTAATCCTTGCTCTTTGATTCTTGATCTTCTTTCAGTTTAAGGCCTGCCTTAATAAATTCACGGAACAAAGGATGAGGTGTCATGGGGCGGGATTTAAACTCGGGGTGAAACTGACAGCCCAGAAACCAGGGATGGTCCTTTAACTCAATGATCTCCACCAGATTTCCGTCAGCCGAGGCCCCGCTTATCACCAGTCCGCTGTCAACCAGATCATCACGAAAAGCAGGATTGAACTCGTAACGGTGCCGGTGGCGTTCACTTACTTCATCAAGTTTATAGGCCTCATAGGCAAAAGTATTTTTCTCCAGTCTGCAGGGATAACTGCCAAGGCGCAGGGTGCCTCCCATATCGGAAGTCTCATCCCGGATCTGGGTCTGATTGGTGTGAGGATCAAACCATTCCTTCATCAAGTAGATAACCTGACTGGCAGCATCCTTGCGGAACTCTCCACTGTCTACATCTTCCAATCCGGCGACATTACGGGCGAATTCCACTACCGCCAGCTGCATGCCGAGGCAGATACCCAGAAATGGGATCCTGTTTTCCCTGGCGTAAGTTATGGCCTTTATTTTACCGTCTATCCCCCTTTTCCCGAATCCTCCGGGGACCAGGATACCTTGACAGCCGGAGAGCATATCTCCCGGATCGCCTTCTTCCAGTTCCTCTGCGCTGACATACCGCAGTTCCACCTTTGCCTCGTTGGCAATCCCGCCATGGACAAGGGCCTCATGCAGACTTTTATAGGACTCCGTGAGATCAACATATTTGCCGATGATGGCAATCAAGACTCTCCTTTTAGGATGTCTTATCTTATCGACCAGTTCATTCCAAGGGTCTATGCGCGGAGACCTGGTCCAGATATTAAGATATTCAACCACCCGGGTATCAAGCCCCTCCTGGTGAAAAAGCGGAACCACTTCATAGATGTTGCCTACATCTTTGGCGGTTATTACAGCGTCAGTGGGGATATTACAGAAAAGCGAAATTTTGGATTTTAAACTCTTGTCCAGATCCACTTCAGTCCGGCACAAAAGAATATCCGGCTGGATACCAATGGCCCGCAGTTCCTTGACACTGTGCTGGGTGGGCTTGGTCTTCACTTCTCCGGCAGTCTTCAGATATGGGACCCAGGTTACATGGATGAAAAGCGAATTTTCCCGGCCTATGTCGAGACGGAACTGGCGTATGGCCTCAAGAAAGGGCAGTCCCTCAATGTCTCCGATCGTGCCGCCTATCTCAATAATGGCAACGTCGGCATCCCCTTCCAGCTGCCAGACAGCCTCCTTTATTTCATCGGTTATATGAGGAATTACCTGTACAGTTCCGCCCAGATACTGGCCCTGCCGTTCCTTGTTGATGACCGAGTAATATATCCGTCCTGAGGTATAGTTGTGCTTCTTGCCATAACTGCCCGAAGTATAGCGCTCATAATGGCCCAGATCAAGATCGGTTTCCGCCCCGTCATCAGTGACAAAAACCTCACCATGCTGAAAAGGATTCATGGTTCCCGGATCCACATTTATATAGGGATCCAGCTTCTGCATGGTCACGGAAAGCCCCCGGCTTTCCAGGAGAGCACCAACCGCGGCGGCAGCCAGTCCCTTTCCCAGAGAGGAAAGAACTCCACCGGTTACAAAAATATACTTTGTTTTAGAATTTTTTCTTGCCGTTTCCATGGATGTTACTATAAATGAATTAAAGAGGATTTTCCATGAAAAATCTATCTATTCTAAGCTTATACGAAAATTCATATTCAAAATATTAATTATTGCTGAATAATATGCCTATATACCATCATGTGAAGCAGTCAATTGTTTCTGTAACTGAGGGATTCATCCGAATTACCCGGTTCAAACTTCTCTGTTCCGAAGCCCTCAAAACCAAAGGGCTTAAGCCGGGCCGCAGCATGTTCTGGGTTTTTTTATTCTGCTGTTTTCAGCTGATTTCTTGCAGCAGTGAACCAGAAAATGAAGCCGCCGCTGATAATTCGTCAGAAAGCAGGCAGCAGAAAGGCGAAAAACAAGAATCCTACGAGTGTCTGGACTGCCATGATTATAAACTGGATCCCCTCCATCAGGAAATAGAATGTACCGAATGCCATCAGGGGCAATCCCCTGCCCCTTCCCGGCAAAAAGCGCATAATAATCTTGTCGGACAACCCTCTCACCCTGACCATATGACGGAGAACTGCGGCAGCTGTCATTCTGACCTGGTAAAAAGGATCGGGGATTCAACCCATTTCACCCTTGCCGGAGAAATCAACACGGTAAGACAGGCCTATGGGGCAAACAGTACCATAGCCAACCTTAAAGAGATTCCGGTTGCGGATTCTCCGTCTACCCCCCTGGAGCTTGCCGACGACCTGCTGCGGCGGCGCTGTCTGCACTGCCATGTCTACTGGCCGGGCGATCCTTATTCCGAAACCCTCCACGGCACAGGCTGCGCCGCCTGCCATCTGGAATACAGGGCAGGAGAGCTGGGGGGGCACAAGTTCATGGCACAGCCCACGGATCAACAGTGCCTTCACTGCCATTACGGTAATCATGTGGGAGCGGACTATTACGGCCGGTATGAACACGACTTTCACTGGGCCTACCGCACCCCCTACAGGAAAGATGGTCTGACCCCGGACCGGCCTTACGGAGTGGAAAACCACCAGCTTTCCCCGGACATACATCGAAAAGCGGGGCTGGCCTGTATTGACTGCCATAACGGCCGGGAATTAATGTCTGCTGATCCCGAGGCCGGGATCAGCTGCCTGACCTGCCATCAAAAACAGAACGAAGAGGCAGGGGACCGCGACAACCTGGAGATGGAAGACGGCAGACTGCTGTTGACCACTAAAATGACCGGAGAAGAGATTGAAGTTCCCGGTCTCAAGCACCCGGCTCATGAAAAATACCAGGATAAAATAAGCTGTCATGCCTGTCACAGCAAGTGGTCCTTCAACGATGTAGGCACCCACCTCCTCCGTCTGGATATTCAGGATTATGAACCGTGGGGCAATCTGGAAGTACAATCCAATTTTGAGGCGGAAGCTCAAATAACCGACGCCCTGTACGGGTCAGGGGAATACCCCTACCCATTCATGCAGGACAAGATCACCGGTCAGAGTTCCCGGGGGCTATGGCTTAAGAGTTTTGAACTGCGGAGATGGGAAAATCCGGTCTACTGCCGGGACGAATCTGGCGTTTTACAGGTCTGCCGGCCAGTCCTTGACCTACACCTGTCCTGGGTCAATCAAGAGGAAGAAGTGATCTTCGATGCCGTGTCCCCTGAACGAGCCCCTGACAAGGGTCTTCTGCCTTATGCCCCTCACACTATAGGTCATGCCGGCCCTTTTTTCCGCCAGCGCCTCCAGGAAAACAGCGATATCCTGCAAGAACCATACTTTCTTGATAACAGATATATTAAAAACAGAGATGGCGAAGATAAAAATACAGATTCAGGAGAGAATAAAAGATAATGAGGAAACTCAGGACACTGACCTGGATCCTGTGGACTGTTACGGCAGTTCTCATCTCCCTTGTCGGGATAAGCGGCTGCGGCCGGGTCAAAATCCACCCTCCTTCTGAACAGGTAACTCATCCTCGATCTGAACCTTCTGAAATCCAGAAACCCACCCAGCGGGCCTATAAGATCAATGGTAAAACATATCAGCCAATTCCCGACGCTCAAGGTTTCAGCCAACGCGGACTGGCCTCCTGGTACGGCCCTCCTTTCCACGGCCGGAAGACCTCAAACGGAGAAACTTATAATATGTTCAGCGATACAGCGGCCCACAAGACCCTGCCCATGGAGACCCATGTCCTGGTCCGGAACATGGAGAACAACCGGGAGACCGTAGTTCGAATCAATGACCGGGGTCCCTTTGTTAAGGGCAGGATAATTGATTTAAGCAAAAAAGCGGCCCAAGAGATCGGCATACTTAAAAATGGAACCGCCAGGGTAAAAATAACTGCCTTGGGGGAGACTGCAACCGTTAAAAAGGACGGGGAAAAAATCAGGCGCTTTCTGCCCCACCCTGACTTCCGAAAGGGCAACTTCTACATTCAGGTGGGATCCTTCCACTATAAAAAGAACAGCCTGAGACTGAAAAAGAAACTCTCAGACCAGGGCATGGCTCCGGTTATAGTACCCTTTCAACACGGAAAGCGTCTCTTCCACCGGGTACAGGTGCCGGGCGGCAGAACCCTGAACCGGGCGGAAAAAAAGAGGGAAGATCTTGCTGCTGAATTTCCGGGGGCCTTTGTAATCAGAAAAGATCAAAAAGAAAAATTATAAATTGCAAATCAGCAGTACCTGATTAACCCCGAAAACAAGGAAAGACACGGAGCTAAAAGAAAACAGAAAATCAAGTTCCTCCGTGTCCTTTCCGTCTACCTACAAGTGAAATTGATTGTCCGGTTGTAATTAATGCTTAAAAGAGCGCTGTCCGGTAAATTTCATGGCCACTTGGGGGTCGGCCTCGTTGCAGGCCTCAATGGTTTCAAAATCACGGGCTGAGCCGCCGGCCTGAAGTATTGCCGTGACTCCCTGCTCGATTCCGACATCTGCCCCGTCCCGGAAAGGGAAAAAGGCATCGGAAATCATGACCGAGCCGGGCAGTCCCCCCTTATCCGCCTGTGTCTGGGCATCGATCTCCTCCTTCTCGGACTTGTCTCTTTCGCCGTGCTTGACCTTAAATGCCAAATCAGCGTAAGAAATGCCGTACTTATCAAAACAGAGAACATCAGCATACTTGGTATAGGCCTTCCGCACCGCAATTTCTGCGACTCCGACCCTGTCCTGCTCACCGGTGCCGATACCTACAGTAGCCCCTTCCTTGACATAAATTACGGAATTGGAGGTTACCCCATGTTCCACAGCCCAGCCGAAGAGCATGTCATCAATTTCCCGGGCGGAGGGCTGACGCGCACAGCGATACTCCTTATCCTTATACACCGCCACTGCATCCTTCAGATCTTCCGGTCTGCGAATGGAATTGACCGCAGACTGCTGGGCAATAATTCCGCCGTCGATCAGACTCTTGAAATCCACGAAGCGATAGTTTTCAAAATCAGCCAGCCGGTCTATACGGGTCATCTTGATAATACGGAGGTTTTTACGGGACTTGAGGATATCAAGAGCGCCCTCCTCATAATCAGGGGCACAAACCACCTCGAGATAGTTCCTGCTTAAGAGCTCCGCGGTTTCTTTGTCAACAGGCCGACTCATTACCACCGCGCCGCCGAAGGCTGCAATCCGGTCAGCCCGGTTAGCCCGGTTGTAGGCCTGGGCAATGGTTTCTCCGTAAGCAGCCCCGCAGGGATTGTTATGTTTCAGGATCACCGCAGCAGGCCTGTCCATGAGATATTTAAGGATATTCAAACCGTTGTCTATATCTGTCAAATTTATCTTGCCCGGATGCTTGCCCACCTGGAGCATATCTTCAGATGTCATCCCGCTGACCAAGCCGTTTCCGGGTTCAATAAACCTGCACTCTCCCAGAACCAGGTTGCCGTTGACCAGTTCATAAAGAGCCGCTTCCTGATCGGGATTTTCACCATAACGGATCCCGCGTTCATCAACACTTCCATCTTCCTTGGTGATTTTCCAGGTTTTTTTACGATAGATCAAGGTCTGGTCACCGAAAGAGATGGTCATTTCCATGGGAAAGTGATCACCCAGTATTGTAGTGTACATCTTTTTAAGGTCTTGTGCCGCCATAAAGCTCCTCGCTATGTTTGCTCGCAGATTCAGGAATACCTGAGTAAAATTTATTAACCTTATTTAAATTAGAAAAACCCGGGAACTATAACCTGATTCTCTCAGCCTCGTCAATGGAATATTCATCACCTCTATCCATCATAAGGAAATTTAACTCTTGATCGCCTTCGGGAAATGAATATAATTTAATCAAGAAGAGATAAAAATAATAATAAAAGTCACTAAAAACAATAATGATAAGGAGGATTAACTATGTGGGATCTGACTCCATCAAGAAGACGAGGCAGACGTGGCAGCTTAGTACCTGAACCTTTTTCCGATGTGGAAAATATGATGCGTAGGATGTGGGAGGG
>JBKHJR010000016.1:0-42330 GCA_046537975.1 Desulfurivibrionaceae bacterium | reverse complement strand
CAAAATGGTATCTGGTCCTGGGCACTCTCGAGGCTGATCAGATTGCCATGCTGGTGGTCCTGCTGGTGAGTTCTCTGCTTAGCACTGCCTATTTTATACCGGTATTTTACCAGGCCTTTTTCTGTAGCCCGGAAGAATCCCAGTTTGAAGAAAAGATTCAGGAAGCCCCTCTCTGGTGTCTTGTACCCGTTGTTTTCAGCAGCATGGTTTCCCTGGCTCTTTTTTTCTATCCCCAGCCGTTTTTTCAACTGGCTGAACAGGCAGTAAAAAGTTTTAGCGGAGGTTGAAATAACAAATAACAATCCGAAGTCAAATGGCTTAATACTCCGGATTGCCGGTCTGTTTTACTATTATTTTCCTTAACCCTATTTAGGACCATGGCTAAAAAACATATTTTTGACAGACAGGAAAATATTAGACGCTTCCTGTATATATTTCTTGTTCTCCTGGCAATTCTTCTGGGCCTTGATTTTATCATACACCGGCACAGTTTTTTCGACTGGGAGAAGTGGCCCGGATTTTATCCTGTTTTCGGTTTCGTAGCCTGTGCAATCCATGCCCTTATAGCCAAATATGTCCTGCGTCCTCTGGTCAAACGGAAGGAGGATTATTACGATGACTAACCCCATCCCACCTGCAGTCATTTTCATTCTGGGTGGTCTTATTATTCCCCTTTTGCGTGGCAAGCCCAAGACTGCCTGGATGCTCTTTTTGACTGTAGCCGGATTTATCAATCTTCTCCAGGTGGACCCGGGGACATACTGGACTGTAAATTTCCTTGATCTGGACCTTATCCTTTTCAGGGCAGACCGGCTCAGTATGATCTTCGGCTATATTTTTCACATCATCTCTTTCATTGCCATTATCTATATAATGCATGTGAAAAACAATGTGGAATATGTAGCAGGTTTTCTGTATGCCGGATCAGCACTGGGGGTAATTTTTGCCGGTGATCTTTTCAGCTTTTTTATTTTTTGGGAAATGCTGACCGTGACCTCTGTTATGCTGATAGGGCAGCGCAAAACCAGGAGAGCCCGGGCTGCTGGCTTCAGATACTTTATGGTGCATGCCTTGGGGGGCCTGATCCTTCTTGCCGGAGTTGTTCTTTACGTCGGTGAACAGGATACTCTTGAGTTTGGCTATATCGGCCTGGAGGGACTGGCAAGCCATTTGATTTTTATCGGAATCGGTTTTAAATGCGCCTGGCCCATACTCCACTCCTGGCTGACTGACGCCTATCCCGAGGCGACCATCGGCGGCATCGTCTTGTTAAGCTCCTTCACCACCAAGACGGCGGTTTATGCCTTGGCCCGGGCCTATCCCGGTGCCGAAATCCTTATCTGGATCGGTTCGGCCATGGCAGTTTTTCCCATATTTTATGCCCTGATTGAAAATAACCTGAACCGGGTACTGGCCTACAGTATCATTGTTCAAGTGGGTTTCATGGTGGTAGGTATCGGCATCGGCACCCATCTGGCCATAAACGGCGCCATTGCCCATGCCTTTAATGATATTGTCTTTAAGGCCCTGCTTTTCATGTCGATTGGTGCTGTACTTTACCGGACCGGCACTGTCAAGGCCACCGGTCTGGGCGGACTCTACAAATCCATGCCGCTGACCGCCTTTTTCTGTATTGTCGGTGCTGCTTCCGTTTCCGCTTTTCCGCTGTTCAGCGGTTTTGTGAGTAAATCCATGGTAATGGAGGCGGCGGCCCATGGCCATATGAGTGTGGTCTGGCTCGTTCTGCTCTTTGCCTCGGCCGGGGTGTATGTGGGGATCAAGGTCCCCTATTTTGCCTTTTACTCCCACGATGCCGGGTACCGGGTCAGGGAAGCCCCGGTCAATATGCTGATTGCCATGGGCATTGCCGCCTTTCTCTGCATCTTCAACGGTTCTTCGCCCGGGCTTTTATACAGTCTGCTGCCTTACCAGGATGTGGTCTATGAACCATATTCCATCTCCCATGTAATCTCCCAGACTCAGCTCCTGTTCTTTTCCGCCCTGGCTTTTACCCTGCTCCTGCTGGCAGGTATTTATCCGGCGGAGATCAGGGCGGTCAATCTGGATGCGGACTGGTTTTACCGAAAAGGGGGAAAGGCTTTCTATGCCTTGGCAGACAGGATTCTAAATGGCGTTAATGCCGTTTGCGGCCGTGTTTTTCTGGACCGGATACCAGGTTTGCTGACCGGATTCGCCAGAAACGGTCCGGCCCATTTTTCCTGGTTTATATTGACTCCCTACTGGATCTTTCTGCAGGCAGAGAGAAAAAAAGCCCTCCGGGCCACTGTATACCAGAGTTCTCAGAAGGTTTTCTTAACTTTCGGCGTGATGGCAGGGGCTGTTGTAGTATACCTTTTTATACTTTTTCTGGTCTGAAAAAGTATTTGAATCTGGATTAACGCCATTAATCCCCCGTCATACGCCTTATATGTATCTTGAAATAACAGGATGATCTTATTGATTGATTACTTCTGAGACTGTATCGTAGACATTGTTAAGATTGCAGGTTATTGTCGTTTCAGCGGTAGCTGGTGGGATGGTGGTTCTGGCCAATTAATGTCACATCAAAATGAGACACTTGCCGGAGCCTGATATGTTGGATTTATTTGTAGCTCAATAATCCTAAATAAATTTAGTTTGTTATAGACAGGATCCCAATGAGTGATTTAATGGATTTATTTAGCCGGCAAAAATATATAAATTTTATTGAGGTTTTTTCTTATGTCTGATTCGGGTGAGAATGGCAAGGGAAGAAGGCGTTATGAAAGGCTTATGAGGGAAATCCCCTTTAAGTATGAAACCATAGAGAACGAAAGAGGTGCTGAAGCGGATCAGGCCCGGAAAGGGCTGATACTTGACGTCAGTGCAGCTGGAGTTCGATTCCTGGCTATGGAACTACTTGCCAAGGACACCGAACTTATTATTGAATTCGACCTCAGGAATCTCTTCCAGGAAGGCTACCGTCAATATTTTCCTGATCTGGGCAGTTATGAAGAGCCTGTTAAGATGAGGGGTAAGGTGATATGGTCTACCGCCACAGCCATGGAAGATGAATATGAGGTGGGGGTGCAGTTTCTCGGGAAGGTTTAGTCCGGATATTGACAGATGGACAGTTTGTGATGGCAACCTGTAAGCAACCGAACCTGGAAAGGAATAAATCAAGTTACTGTAAATGTCCGGTGTGAGTGGAGGCGGCGGCCGGATTCGAACCGGCGTATAATGGTTTTGCAGACCACTGCCTTAGCCACTTGGCTACGCCGCCTGCTTACAGATTATCAAATTGGATGAATATCTTATATTAAACCTAACAGGAATTTTTGACAAGAGAAAATCAATATTTTTAGCAGTTTTTAAAAACAGGTCTGGATATATATTTACGTAAAACCAACAACTTATCTGTTGTGTGGCAAGCCGGTTTCAATTACAGGCCGAAAACTTTGTGGAAATTGCATATTAGATATGGCTACTCTGGAATCAATTTTGAAAAATAACAACGAAAAGCTTGTCTCCTTTGAAAAGAAACTTGGTTATTCATTTCGGGACAAATCATTATTGCAAATTGCCTTTATTCATAGTTCATATTCTTTTGAGCAGGGCCAGGATTGTCCTGAAAACAACGAAAGACTTGAGTTTTTAGGAGACGCTGTCCTGGATCTCATAGTGGGTTATTTACTTTACAAGCATTATGCCGGAGTAAAGGAGGGAGAATTAACCAAGTTCAGAGCGGCACTGGTCAAAGAAAGCCATCTTGTTGTCCTGGCGCGGCAGCTCGATCTTGGCAGTTATCTTTTCCTTGGCAAGGGTGAAGAAGCATCACTGGGCAGGGACAAGCCTTCTATTCTGGCCTGCGCCCTTGAAGCTGTAATTGGAGCTGTCTTTGTTGATGGTGGTTACGAGGCTGCTTTCCCGGTGGTCGAATCACTGTTTTTCCCTTGGATATCTGGGGAGAAGGGTGTTACGCTCTCCCTGGATGCCAAAAGCGGTCTTCAGGAATTGCTCCAGGAAAAATTCGGCGAGGGTCCCGATTATATTCTGGAACACCAGGAAGGACCTGATCATGCCAAAATTTTTCATGTCTCGGTAAGATTCAGAGACAAGGTTCTGGGACACGGTAGTTCCACCAGTAAAAAAGAGGCTCAGCAACAGGCCGCTGCCCAGGCTTTAAAGGAGTTTGAAGAGCTGGATAAGCAGTGATGTCTTTCTCAACCCCCTACATCATTCCTTTTTTTATCTCCCATCAGGGCTGCCCCCATCAATGTGTCTTCTGCAATCAGGAAGTGATTACCGGAGAAAAGCAGCAGAAAGTAACCGGTGAGAGTGTAAGGAAAAGCCTTGATCAGAAACTCTCAGGGATTGATAATCAATATAGAGAGGTAGAAGTAGCTTTTTATGGCGGAAGTTTTACCGGCGTTTCTCCAGAGATGCAGGGAGAACTTCTTGGTGCTGTGCAGCCTTTTCTGGCCCGGGGGGAGGTCAATTCCATCAGGGTCTCAACCAGGCCTGATTATATAGACCACAGGATTGCCGCTTTCTTGGGTTCCCACGGGGTAAATACGGTGGAGCTGGGGGTTCAGTCCCTTGATTCCCAGGTCCTGGCTGCGAGCGGCCGGGGGCATACCCGGGAGCAGGTGGAAAGAGCCTTTGCTGTTCTGCAAAAGGAGAAGCTGCAGACCGGCGGACAGTTGATGATCGGTCTGCCCGGGGACAGTCACAGGCGCATTATGAAAAGCTGCCGTAGACTGGCGGATCTTGCCCCGGATCTGGTCAGAATATACCCGGCTCTTGTACTTCAGGGGAGCCCTTTGGCCAAGCTCTATCAGGAGGGGAGATTCAGGCCGCTGTCTTTAAATAAAACTCTGGCCCTGTCCGCCAAACTAAAGGAGTTTTTTGACCAGCGGGATATCCCGGTTATCCGTACGGGACTGCAGCCCTCACTTTCCCTGGAGAGTGAACTGGTAGCCGGCCCTTATCATCCCGCCTTTGGTGAACTGGTCAAATCACGAATTTTTTTCCGCCGGATCAGGAAGATTCTCGCCGGCATAAGAAGGCCTGCGGTCATCACCCTGTCCGCCAGTGATCAGTCCGTTTTCCGGGGGCTCAGAAACTGTAGTTACAAACGCCTGAAAAACCTGGGTCTGTTAGATGAGGTGCAGATCAAGTTCAGAAGTAATCAAAACAGGGATCTGATCCTGATTGATTCTTAACAACTTCCGCGGTGTAAAATGAATTTTCTTCTTGAGAAAATAACCTTTGCTTTTGATCTGCTGTACAGTATGTGGGATCGAGAGAGAGTTCACCGCGGGATCTCCCTGGCTCTGGTTGCCATTTTCATAATCAGTCTGCTGGTCATTGAACTCAAAAGACAGGGAATTAACATCATTCCCTGGGAGCATAAAATACCAGCCAATCATTTTTATGCCGTAGATGTTGCCTTTACTGTAGTCCTTGTTCTGGAAGTGATCAGTCTTATTTTTGTTCTTCCCTGCTCTTTTTCCCGTTCAGTGGGAAAGCAGTTTGAGATCCTGACTATCATCCTGCTGCGCAACGCCTTCAAGGAACTGGTTTATTTCCCGGAGCCCATCTCCTTTACCGGCAATGAGATGGCGGTCTTGAGGATACTTTCCGACGGTTTTGGGGCTTTGATCATTTTCGCCCTGCTCGGATATTATTACCGACTGCAGGACAGGTACAGTCCGGAAAAAGAGAGTCGGAAGATCAAAGATTTGTACAAGTTTGTCGCCGCCAAGAAAGGTCTGTCCCTGGTTTTACTATTAGCTTTTCTGGGGCTTGGAGTGACGACCGGGTATAAGACGATGACAGGGGGTGATTATCCTGATTTTTTTCATTCCTTCTACACCCTGCTGATTCTGGCCGACGTTCTCCTGGTCCTGATAGGGCAGTATTTTCAGCCTTCTTTTTATTCCATCTTCCGTAACTCGGGCTACGCCCTTTCCACTCTCATTATCAGGATCGCTCTGGCTGCTCCGTCTTTCTATAATGTACTTTTGGGGATAGCTGCAGTACTCTTTGCCATATTCCTCTTTGGAATCAGTTCTTCCGGCCAATATTGGGGGAAGGAGAAAACATAAAAGATCAAAAACGATGAATGCGGTATATAGAAAAGGATTTGCTTTTGCTTTTAATACCTCCGCCTGCCGGGAATGTCCCGGTTATTGCTGTTGCGGTGAGTCCGGCAACATCTGGGTGAGCCATGAGGAAGTCAAGAGGATCAGTATATTTCTGGAAAAGACAGAATTTGATTTTATCAATGACCACTTAACTTCTATTGACAACCGCTTCTCCCTCAAAGAATATTATACAGGGGAGAGTTTTGCCTGTACTTTTTTTGATGATTTTCGAAGAGTGTGCCGGATCTATCCGGTCCGGCCTTCACAATGCTCGCGGTATCCTTTCTGGGAGTATTTCCGCGGCAGAACGGAACAGGTTATGGCGGAATGTCCCGGTGTAGTGAGACTGCTGCAGGTACCGGTTTGAGAGAAACGGAAATTGTTCTATGATGGACCGGAAAAGCTGGTGATCTGGAAAATAAATGAGGTGATGCTATGACTGCTGATGCAGAGATGAAGGTAACCCTACAGGTCGGTGATGCTCTGATTATTGTCGATCTTCAGAACGATTTCCTGCCGGGCGGTAATCTGGCGGTACCCGGGGGAGATCAGGTTATAGGTCCTTTGAATCAGGCAATCTTCCTTTTCAAGGAGAAGAATCTGCCTATTTTTGCCAGCAGGGACTGGCATCCGGCTGACCATATATCTTTTGCAGCCCAGGGCGGCCCCTGGCCTCGGCATTGTGTGCAGGAGACCAGAGGAGCTTCTTTTGCTACTGATCTTGAGCTTCCCTGTCAGGCCGGGATCATCTCCAAGGGTACGGATCAGGGACAGGACAACTATTCGGCTTTTGACGGCACCGACCTTGATCTGCGCCTCAAGAGTCTGCAGGTGGAGCGGTTGGTGATCGGAGGACTGGCTCAGGATGTATGTGTGAAAAATACTGTACTGGACGCCTGCCGGTTAGGTTACCGGGTTTTTCTACTGCAGGATGGAACCCGGCCGGTAAACATGGAACCGGATGACGGTGAAAGGTCCCTTAGAGAGATGGAAGAGGCAGGGGCCTCACTTATTGAGGTTGGACAGTTGGAAGCAAGGATTAAAGATTGAGAAAAATAGATTGATTATTACTTATGTGGTGTTTCTATGGAATCATTTATGCGGATAGCAGAACAGCGGATCAGCAAAGCCATTGATGACGGTACGCTTGATTTCAGCAGATGGAAGGACAAGCCTCTGCCCAAGGATGATGACAGTTCAGTTCCTCCTGAATTGAGAATGGCTTACAAAGTGCTCAAGAATGCCGGCTACCTGCCTCCTGAACTGGAGGACAAAAAAGAGGTCAAAAGGCTGGAGGAACTTATAAACAGAACCGATGACGAGCATGTCAAGGTCAAGCAGATGAGAAAGTTGAGTGTGCTGCTGGCCAAAATAGAGGCGCGAAGAGGCAGGCCGGTCAATATTGAACTCCAGGATGACTATCATTCCAGGGTCGTGGACCGTGTTTCCTTGAATTCAGTGGAAAAATAATCCCTTGCCGCTGCCAATATTATCTCAACCTTGACAAGATATTCCAGTAATGACGTTTTCTTATCCGGAATCCGTCACTCCTTCCAGGCCTTCAGAAAGACCCGCCAGGGGGCGGGGTAACCTTCGATAGTAAGAGCCGGGTTGTCCGGGTCAATGAAATCCCGGTATGATTCAAAGGTCATCCAGTCTGTAGCCCTCTGCTCTTCTGCGCTCATGGGGTGGCAACAGAAGATCTCTATATCAGAAAATCCCGCCCTGCTGAGCCAGTTCCGGAGGCAGGAGGCAGTGGGGACAAAGTAGGTGCCGGGGACCTTGGCATATCGTTTTTCCGGAAAAAGGGCTACCGGCTCCTCTCCCGGTATGGCTTGGGATTCGACGATAAGACTGCCTCCAGGTACCAGGCTTTTGTGTACTTCTCTCAGGGACTCTATCGGTGAAATGCGGTGATAGATGATTCCCATCAGAAAGACCACATCAAAACTGTTCTTGTATAAACCCAGATGTTCGACACCCAGAATTTCCGCTTCCAGTGCTTTCAGAGAGGTGAAGCTGTTGAGGATACGGAAGGTGAAGTAGTGGTGCAGGTAAGGTTCAAAACCTATTATCTTCCGGGGCTGATGATGGGCCATGCGGAACATATAGTAGCCGTTGCTGGAGCCGACATCAGCTACTATTTTATTCTCGAGGTCCGGCAGAACAGGCAGGAGCCGGTTCCATTTCCGGTTGCTCCGCCATTCCGCGTCTACATGAATCCCGAAAATCCGGTAAGGCCCCTTGCGCCAAGGCATAAGACGGCGCAGAACCCGGTAGAGGCGTTGGGAGTCTTCAGGGGAGATTTCACTTTTATCGCCTATGACCACGGTATCGCCGCCGGTTTCCAGATATCCGGCCCTCAAATGGTCTACTTCCTCCCAGAGCCGACGATAGACCAGGATGCCTTTTTTGCTGCTGTTAAGGAGCTTGTCGTTTTCCTGTCTTAGTCTGGTTATTGCCTTGTGATCTGCCTCGGGCAACAGATCAAGATAATCTTTCATCCGGCCTCCTTTATTCCCAGAAAGGCGGCAAAATTGAACCATTGGAAGAAGCTCTCCACCTCGGAGAAACCGGCATCCTCCAAAAGAAGGGTGTTATCCCGGTTACTCAAGGGAACAAGGACATTTTCCAGGGACTTTCTTTTCCTGGCGATCTCGGTTTCTGAATAGCCCTGTTCCTTCTTGAAATCGAGGTAAATATCTTCAAATGACTTTTGTACAGCTGAGTGAGATGAAACAGTCTTCTCACTGACGATGATAATGCCTCCCGGCCGCAGTGTCCGGAATACTTTCTCGAGTAAGTCTCTTCTGCTCTCAGGAGGCAGGAATTGCAAGGTATAGTTTATTATTACCGCCCCGCATTCCTTAAGCTCCGCTTCTGTTATATTCTGGCGCAGGCAGGAGATATCAGCCCTGGAGGAAAGCATTTCCAGTTTAAGGCCCGCCTTGTCAATCATGGCCTGGGATGAATCCATCCCCCTGAATTTCAGGTCCTTCGGGGCAAGTTTTCTGGCAATCTCCATAAGGGTGATGCCGGTTGAGCAGCCGAGGTCATATATTCTGTCACCATCCCGGCAGAATTTATTCAGGAGACTGATTGACATGTCTATTACCCGGTAATAGCAGGGAATCGATCTGATCAGCATATCGTCGAAAACTTCTGCTACCCTGGTGTCAAAAGAAAATTCTTCTGGGCAATGGTTTGCCTGGAATATATTATCGCGGGTCATGATTGATTTTTGGATAATTTTTCAGGTTGTTGTAACATTTTCTAATTTTTTGATATTATAGAGTTAACTGCTAAAATATACAGAAGTAGTTATTTTTTAAGTATTTGATCATCTTTAATAGTCGGAATAAATTGGAGACACAAGAATAATTTTAAAACTTAACAGCTAAAAAATCAAGTTAAAACAGGAGGATGTCTCATGAGTGAAGTTAAGAGGGTACTTGTTCCCATTGATTTTTCTTCCAATGCCAAGCCAATTGCTGATTTTGCCTGCGGAAAAGCCCAAGAGTTGGGAGCAACCCTGACATTTTTGACGGTGGTCGAGAATACCGGTTTTCATCACAGCTTCTGGGTACAGGACAGCATCTTGCGTGATGTAAGGGACAGGTTGGAAAAAAAGGCAAAAGATTTTATTGAAGAGCATAAACAGCTTTGCAAGTACTGTGACGAGGCTAAGGTTATTGTGGGGGATACAGTAGAAGAGATTATTAAGACTGCTGAAGAAGGATCTTATGATATGATTATAATCGGTACTCATGGTTATAGAGGAATGGAGAAGATCCTGCTCGGCAGTGTGGCAGAAAGGGTTGTTAAGAATGCTCCTTGCCCTGTCCTTGTTTTTAATCCCAATAAGTAATAAGTGGGAGATTTAGGCTGTTCAGGCTGTAGACTATAGGCAGCAGGTCTTTGTTCCTTGTGGTTTTTCTGCAGCCTGACGGCCTTTAATAAATTGAAATAGTCTCATTTAAGCAGGTAAATTCACTAAGACCCGGACCCTTCGGGAAAGGGAGTAAGGCTTTTGGTCCTCTTCAGCCAACCAGCGTGGAAATAATCCCATAACCACCTATCCAGGTGCCGACCATACTGCCGAAGCTCGGCAGAATAAAGGCCAGAAAAACCTTCAGCAGTTTGTTGCTCCACCAGCGCCGCCAATTTGTCATATCCGCGAGAACCGTTTCAAATTCATGAACAACCGGGGGCTGGGCCACAGCCTGGACAAAGGCGCAGAGGTATCCGGCTCCGATAACTGGTGTGAGGCTGGTTATGGGCGCTCCCAGAAAGGCTGAGATAATGGTCAGTGGATGGCTGAGACCGGCGGCTGCCCCCAGAGAAGAAGGTATGCCGTTGGCCAGTACCCAGTAGATAAAGCTGCCTCCTGCCACGCTCAGTCCCTTAGTCAGGCCTATTAGACAGAGCGAACTGATTATCAGGACGGGAATCAGCCAGCCCGCTGTTTTCCAGATCGGGGAGACAGGAGGAATGGTGCTTATCTCCTCCATTTGATCGCTGCGGTCGCAGGCAAGGGCTTCTATTATACCCTGAAGGTGTCCGGCACCTACTACTGCTATAATTTTAGGGCCTGTTCCGGTTTTTATCTTTTCCGAAATATAGGTGTCTCTTTCATCTATCAGGACCCTTTTCAGTTCCGGCATGGCCTCCCCCAGCTCAATCATCAGCTCGGAAAGGGCATCTGTTTCCTTGAGGGCCTCGATATTCTCTTCTGTTATATCAGAATCATGGAACAGGCTTGCTATGAGACTGGCCAGCAGATACCCCTTGCGCAAGAAGGAAGTGGATTTCCAGGCCCGCCGCATTGTTACCCGGACATCTCTGTCGCAGAGTTCAACAGGAATGCCCAGCTGCATGGCATGCTGGGTGGCTTCCATTAGTTCGGCTCCCGGCCTGACTCCTAACCTGTCTCCCAGTTTTTTCTGGTAGGAGGCCAGGATAAGGTTGATCATCAAGGTGGAAAGCTGTTTATTTTTAATAATTTTTTTCAGGTCAAGATCTTTCCAGCGGTCACTGTCGGCAAGGGACTCATACCTTTTTTGGTCCAGCTCGACACAAACCATGTCAGGTTGTTCTTCTTCTATCAGTTGATGGACAAGGTCTACGGATTTTTGGGAGACATGGGCGGTTCCTACCAGGATAATTTCCCTGCCGTCCTGCTCCAGGCGGCGGACACTGTTGTTATTTGTAGGCATAAGTTGCGTGGTTAATTGAGTCTTATCACCGGGAATAGGGTTAAGGGCTGAGAATCCCGGAGTAAAAATTAATTTTGAATCTTTCTAAAAGGTATAGATGAGAGCGGTGTTGACCGTATGGGCACCTCTTTGGTCAAATTTACCGTTAATCCTGTTATTGTCGACTTTTCTATCTTCCCTGTCATTATAAAGATAGGCGAAACCGATCTCCATATTGTCCGAGGTCTGGTAGCGGAAGCCGATGGAGTAGAGCACTGTATCAGAGCCGGGGAGTTCAAAGTTAAGGTTTTCTTCCGGGACCGGAGTCTCGTCAAGGGCGATGCCCATCATTGTGGTAAGTCTGTCTGTATTTTTATAGCTAAAGGCGAGCCTGAAGGCGTCTGTATTTTCCCAGTTTTTGTTTGCCGGAGCATCAAAGCTGCTGAAATATGGATTGTCGCTGAAAGCCCGATCATAGTCGAAGTCCAGCTGTTCGTAGTCCGACCATAAAGTACGGTCCCAGGTCAGGGTTACGGTGGCCTTTTTCAGGGTATAGGAAGTGCTTAGAGTTAAGACTGCCGGGGTAACTATCTCTACCTCGCCGTCGCCATCATAACTGTCTATGATTCCGGTTGCAGAGCTGGCGCTCAGGTCGGCGTCTCCTTCTAAGTCCAGATCCACCCGGCTCCGGTAGGTTGCCGAGATATTCCAGGCTTCCCGGGGTTGGTAGGACAAAGCAAGGTTGTATCCCCATTCGGTGGTATCGCCTTCCATATCCCGTACTGTCAGAACAGAATCATCAGCTATTCTGTTTTTCATCTCTCCCTTGGCGTAGATCAACCTTACTCCTACGGCAAGAGAAAGGCTATCATTTACTCTGTAGGCCATAGAAGGATTGCCCTCATATGCTTCCAGGCTGAATTTTCTGGCCCATTGGGCAGGGAAAGGCTCATCCCACTTTTTACTAAGACCGAAGGGGCGGGTTAGTGAGAAACCAAAACGGAAGTTGTTGATATCCTTGGAAGTTATGTGGACCAGGGGCAGTAGGAACTCTTTTTTCTCCGAGGAGCCGTTTAATGTCTGATCCCTGTAGTCCACATAGTCAAATCCCGGGATATTGATATAGTTAAGACTGGTCTCTATCTGCCATCTGTCTTTATTCCAGGCCATATTGGCGGGATTGAAATAGCTGGCATCCGGTCCTCTGGCATTGGCGATATACCCTCCTGCCATGCCTACAGAGTTGATGGATTGTTCCGTGATCCGGAATCCTGAACCCCAGGCTTGACCTGCGGCGAGTAAGCCGGTTACTGTCAGGCAGACGATTTTTTTTCTCATCTCCTTTCTCCTTTTTTCATTTTAACCGTCACGATATGATATGTGCTTAATTTGACAGAATTTCTTCTTTCATCTTGGGCCTTTCAGGTATACAGGTATCTTTTGATTTTTTTGGTGACTGTTTTAATAAAAGGTTCCTGGCATTCAATGAAGCGATGGATCCTGGCAGAGGGCGGTAAATCCTGATTGATTCTGTTTTTGAGCTCTGCCAGGATCCGGTCTATGAATTTTCTTCTTTGTTTCCGGCTCTGGCCCGGAATTTTCTGGTCTATCAGACTATAATCCGGATATACCCGTGCTTCCAGTCGGCCGTTGTTTTCCTGGACCAGGGATTCGGCAATATAAAAGTTGGCGTTGATCTTGTCCTCAATAGTTTCCGGATGGATGTTTTCGCCATTGGGCAGAACGATCATGTTATTGGAACGCCCTTTTATGTGGAGATTACCATGATTGTCCAGTCTGCCGAGGTCACCGGTGGCAAGCCAGCCAAATTGATCTATTGTCCTGGTCGTAAGTTCGGGATTATTGTAGTATCCCTGCATTATGTTAGGACCTCTGGCCATGATTTCACCTATCCCGGTAATCGGATGGGGATTTTTTATCTTTATCTCCACTCCTGGTATGGGTTTGCCGCAGGAGCCTGTTTTTAAATCAGGGGATTTAAAAGGGCCGCCGGCGAGGAGGGGAGAGGCTTCTGTCAAACCATATCCTACCAGATAAGGCAGCCCGGCCTCACGCAAAAATTTCTCTGCCTCGGGATTAAGGGGGGCACCGCCTATGGCCAGGATTTTTAAGTTGCCACCGAAAAAGGTATTCAGTTTCCTCCCTACCTTTTTATAGAAAGTTTTACGTAAGGCGCTGATATGTACGGCAAGACGCAGAAGCCGGTTTTTCTCAACTGTTTTGAGAATTCGCTTTTTATATATTTTCTCTATGATCATGGGGACAATGCAGATCGCCTCGGGCTTTTCCTGCCGGCAAATTTTTTCCATAATTGAAGGCGTAGGAGGCCGGCCTGCATATACTATCCGGCAGCCGTTCAAAACAGGGAGGAGCAGCCCCACGGTGAATTCATAGGCATGGGAGACCGGGAGCAAAGAAAGAAAAGTCCATTCCGGCCTGAGTTCGACTAATTGATCAGCAGCTTTGACATTGGTATGAAAATTGCTATGACTCAGCATAACCCCCTTGGAATGACCGGAGGTTCCGGAAGTATAAATGATTGAGGCTAAAGAGGACTCGTTAACCTTGGCTGCTGCTTCCCGCAGGCTACTGAATTTTTTATTGTTTAATCCGGCCGTATTGCCGATAAATTCGGAAAAGGTCGTCACTGAAGCAGATTTCCTCTCTGCTTGATAATCATCCAAGGTACTAACTTTTTTTAATTTATAGTCATCCAGTACAATAATTTTTTTTAACTGATAATTGTCCCGGGCAGGTATCCTTCCCATCTGGTGGCTGCTGACGAAAAGGATGCCGGCCCTGGTCTCGCTCAAGATATGATGAATATCAGAAATTGGAAAATCGGGAAGAATCGGCACAGCCACAGCCCCGATCCTGATTATGGCAAAATAGGCTATCACCCAATTGGGTGAATTCTCCGCCAGCAGGGCTACTCTGTCATTTGTCTTTATACCTGTTTCCATAATCATGGCTGCCAATACCATAACTTTTTCATGGAGCTCTTTATAGGTTATGGGATCTTCCATGGCCATGCTCAGGGCGGGACGCTCTGCAAAATGACGGCAGCTGATATCCAGGAGATCGTTTAAGGTATTTTTCTGGCTGGTTTTATTTCCCATTATCGGTTTCAGGTGATCTGTTTTTTCGCATATTTTACGATTACGCCAAAAATCTTACATGAGTACCACATTACCGACCATGAATTCAAGGACAACTTTCTTGATCACCCATCTTCAGGCCCATAGGGGGAAAGTTGCTGCATAAAAGCCGGGAATCAGAAACTGAGGCCCGGGTCCATATAGGTGTGAGGAAGGAAATTTTTAATCCTGCTAATTGTCTGGAACACTTGTGCATAAAGTCAAGCTGAGGTAGAATAGCTGAAATTTGACAGCAAAATTTTACTGCTCTGCAATGAACAGTCGTAGTTTTTTTGCTGGCTGAACCTTGAATTCTGAACCTTGGACTTAAACTATGTACAATGTTACGCAGAAACAATTGCAAGAAATTGATCAGGTTCTTAAACAGGAACTCCTCTCCATTGGTATAGATTGCGCCATTTTGGTAGATATGGCGGGTAATATTATCTCCCAGCATGACAGCGGACAGAGGGAGTGGGATGTTACAGCCTTTGCTGCCCTGGCCGCAGGAAATTTTGCGGCAGTTGATGCTATGGCGGAAATCGTAGGGGAACATAAGTTTTGTCTTCATTTCCACAGGGGAGAGACTGAAAGCATTCATTTCAGTAAAGTTGACGAGGATCTTTTACTTATAACCGTTTTCGGCAATGAGACTTCTCTTGGATTTATTCGTTTAAAAACAGATGAAGTAATAGAGAGAATAAGGAAAATCTGGGAGGGCTGAAAAGTTGGGATTTATCAATGTAAAAAAGAAAGAGGTCCAGGTCAAGATAGTTTATTATGGTCCGGGACGGGGAGGTAAGACCACCAATCTTGAGTATATAAACGAGAAGTATAAGGACCGTCTTAATACTGATATGGTTAGCATTAAGACCCATGGAGACAGGACTCTTTTTTTTGATTTTCTGCCGGTTGATCTCGGGAAGATCCATGGTTTTGATATAAAAGTTCAGCTTTATACCGTGCCGGGTCAGGTGAAATACAATGCTACCAGAAAACTGGTTTTGAAAGGTGTGGATGGTATTGTTTTTGTAGCTGATCTGCTCAAAGAAAGGAAGGAACCTAATATCAAGTCCCTTGAGCAGATGCAGGAAAACCTGAACAGCCATAACAAGGATATGTATAATATCCCCCTGGTTATGCAGTACAATAAATGTGATCTGCGGGATCAGGGAGCTGACCTTATGTCCCTGGAAGAGATTGACCAGGACTTGAACAGTGAACTGAAAGCCCCTTCATTTGAGGGAAGTGGCTTGACAGGATATAATGTTGTGCCTACCCTTAAAAAGATAATTTCAATTACTATGGCCGCCTTCCGTAACGAATTGGAATAATTAGGAGGATTGCTTGTGGTTTCCCAAGCTGATATTGATACTTCCGGCTCCCTGCAAGAATTAAAAGAGGTTATTTTTGACCTTGACTGGGAAATCTCGGATACTTCTCTGGACAAATTGTCTTCAGTTATTTCCCCCTTGAAAGAGAAATGGGAGGGGCAAAAAACCTACCTGGTCTGTATTAAGATCATGGAAAATGTAGGGTATTATATTAAAAAGGCCAAATACAATGCCCATCCTGAGGCAGTCAAACTTCTCTCCAGTACATTCAAGACCCTGGAAAAGATAGACAGTGATGAAAGCCTGACTGAAAATGACAGGACTAATCTGGTCCGGGCTGAGCTGGAAAAATACAATGGTCTAAAGGAAGAGATTACCGGAGAGCAAAAGAAGGGAGCAAAAAAAACCGGGAAAGCCAAAAAGCCTGTTACACCGGGGGCCGTAAGCGGGTCAGAAGACACCGGCCCGGAAAAGGAGGCTGGCTCTGAGGATGAAGAGGAGAAAGAGATTATCCCCAGCAGGATCGACGACCACTCTTTCCAGGAAGCTGATAAGCTTTTGGATGATTTTTTTGCCGATGAGGTAGAACGGTCTGCTAAGATTCCGGAGACTGAAGATATGCAGACCCATGAATCGGGGGAAACCTCTGAGGAGGAGATAGCCGCCGGTAGGGAAGAAAAGGGGGCAGATGTCCCGGAGACTGAAGCTGCGCAGTCCCCTGAAGCGGAAGAGACCGCTGAAGATGAGGAAAGTGTCGAATTTGACTTGGGAGGGAAGGATAAGGGCAAGAAGATCGGCAAATTTTTCGATGCTTCTGAGACTGAGATTGAAACTCAGATAGGAGAAAAACTTGGACTGGAGGAAGAAGAAGTCCAGGAAAAACAGGAAATGGCGGCATCTGAATCAGTTAATCATTCCCGGGATGATTCCGACCAAAAACTTGAAGCCATCATTGATCAATTTTCCCAGGAATTGACTTCCGTTATAGCCGAAAAGTTAAGGCGAGCTGTACAGGAAGAAATGGAAAGAATACAGTAATGAGGATAAAAAAAGGTGTGACTTATGCTCTTTTTTTGTGAAGAGTGCGGAGAAAGATATTCATTCAGTCTGGAAGATGTTGATCCGGACAAGAGTTCATTCCCTTGTGGAAAATGCGGCTTTTTAATCAGACTCGATTATCAGAGGAAAAAAGAAGCAGAAAAAAAAGAGGGTAATATCTCTGAGAAAGTACGGCAAGAGGACAGTGTTATTTGATGGTTTAACCGTGGTCAGGATTCTAATTTTTTGCTGAATAACTGGCATTCCAGGCCTGAACTCTCAAAGACCACCACAGCCGGTAAATTTCGTGATTTAAATCCCATACCCAGGCAGCCGTAAGGGTGGACGGGTTCGTGGGTAATATAAAAGTGGCGGCACCTGAAGCAGTTGGGTCTGTTGTCTGTTTTTTTGTTTTTGTCCATTTTCTCTCCTTACCTCAACTTTTCTCCCTGCTGGAGCAGTATGGTTGATTCCGTTTCCCAAGATAAAGTAGAAAAAATATTTCGTCCTCCCCTTGATAAGAGTTTTCCAAAGTACCCACCCTTAATGAGTCCCTGATCCTGTCATCCCCGGTAGATAAATTATGGACGCGAACTTGACTGAATGATGTGCCGGAGCCCTGTGAGCAGGACAAAACGGCCAAGAGGGACGAGATTGCAGGGAAAGCTGTTGATAAATAGGGGGTTTTGGCATAATCCCCCTGACAAGTAAATGGTTTCGGGGGAGCCGGCAAAACGATAGGCGTTGAGAGCTATGCCTTTGACAAACCTGGCTACGGCCTCGGCTTCGCTGCTGCCGGTGGTAACTGCATCAAAGATGCTGCTCATCCCCAGAACCCCGCAGGTCACCGGAAATGATCGGTCAGGGACAGACAGCTTACTGTAGTCTAAATCGTAGTATTTCTCCAGAAGTTCAATAGTAAAGCCCATTGAAGCCCCGCATTCGGCGTTCCAGCCCATATCCGCCAGTTTCCCGTTTTTGTATTCAACGTATTTTATATCACGGCTGCCGCAGTCAAGCAGAACATAATCCCCGGTCTGGATGAGTTTCTCTCCCCCCCGGGCAAGGGCGGTCAGTTCATTGGTATAACCGGCGCTGAAGCGTCTGCCGTTATGGCCGGTTGCCATGGTAACCCGGAAATCCCGGGATATTTCCCTGATGGGATAAATTTCCGGTTCAGCACGGGAGGTCTCAATGTCCAGTAGTTTGCAGTAAGATGTACCAAAGTCGCCGATCATCATTTTTTGACACCGGATAATTCCAGAAATGCCTCTATTTTGGCTTTGGCACTGCTACCGCCTCTGGTATCAACATCCAGGTAAAGAGCACTTGGATGCCGGGAAGCCAGAAATTTGGCAATGGAAGTTTTGGGACAGAAGGACTGGGCAAAAAAGACTGTGGGAATGTCTGGATTATAGTACAGTTCCAGCTCAGTATCCGCCGGGGTTTTATTTTCCATGCATCTGGTCCAGCCGTAAATGTGGGTTGTTGCCGGAAACGGTTCCAGAAGGGACAAATTCCGGGGAGGAACTCCCCAGAAGCCCGCAGTAGGGAGGGAGGGGGGATATTCTCCCTGAGCCGGGGAAGAGGTGCTGGTTACCAGACCGGTTATTCTCCGGATTTTCTCAGTCAGAGGCATATGGCTCCGGCAAAGCGGATAGCCGTAAGGGATATGGTCATGGTTTTTGGTTCTTATAACCGGGATATCCAGGAGTTTTTCCAGAATGAAAGAGGTGTTCAGGGAACTGTCGCATTTGCCCGGACCTGTATCCATATAAATGACATCAAGGTCAAGATAGAGGGCGTTTACCACAACTGTTCTGATAATGGCACAATAGACCCGGGGAATAATGCTGTCAGCCCTGTTGATGTTTATTCCCTGTTGAGGTTCATCCAGGTCGTATATCTCTGTTCCGGCATCACCCAACTCCTTGATTATCGTTAAAGGTGGGACTCCTACGATACCCGCCTTTTTGTATCCGACTTCTTTGTTTTTCGTTTTCATCGGCAAAATTGATGTTAAAATTATCTTTTCAGGCTCAAGAGAATTTCAAGGTTAATAAATTTTCATAAAAATTAAAGTTAAAACATAAGAACTTATCACAGGACAATATGGTACAGGAGGGAGATGTTAACGAATATCTGGCTTCTCTGAAGGCCTCGAAGAAATTCGGCCCTCAGGTTGCTTATCATCAATGTTTACCTGCGGCCTCTGCAGCCTTTGCTGAACTGGATCACGAACTCCCTCCTGAGTTGGAGGAGGTCCTGCATACTCAGGGAGTTGACAGATTATACAGTCATCAGGCCCGGGCCATAAACCTGATCCGCAGAACCAATGATGTTATTGTGGCTACTCCTACAGCCAGCGGCAAGAGCCTGATTTACAACATCCCCGTTCTTGAGGAAATTCTGAATGATCCCGGGGGATCCGCTCTTTATCTCTTTCCCCTCAAGGCCCTGGCCCGGGATCAGTTGCGGACCGTGGAAAATATGGCCGCAGGCCTGACTCACTACCAAAATATCAGGGCGGAGGTCTGCGATGGAGATGTTTCCGCTTACAGGAGAAAAAAAATCAGGGAGAACCCGCCCCATATTCTGGTCAGCAATCCGGATATGCTTCATCTCTCCATGCTGGGCTATCATGCCAACTGGTCCCTGTTCTGGCAGCGTCTCAAATATGTGGTCATCGACGAGGTCCACACCTACCGGGGAGTATTTGGATCACATATGGCCTGGGTTATTCGAAGGATGCAGCGGATATGCCGCCTGCACGGGGCAGATCCCCGTTTCCTTCTTTTTTCCGCCACCGTGGGCAATCCTGAAGAGCTGGCCCAGGGCTTGATCGGCCGGCCTGCAGAGAAAGTTACTGAAACCGGGGCCCCTCGGGGCAAGAGACATTTTGTGTTGTTTGATCCCTGGGACAGCGCCTCCTATACCGCCAGTCAGATGCTGGAGGCCGCTCTGAAAAGAGGTCTGCGCACCATCGTCTATACCCAGTCCCGTAAAATTACGGAACTGGTGGCCTCCTGGACCGCTTCCCGGCTGGGTGATCTGCAGGACAAACTGACCGCTTACCGGGCCGGATTTCTGCCTGAAGAGAGACGTGAGCTGGAAGACCGTCTTGCTTCCGGGCGGTTAATGGGGGTTGTCTCCACCAGCGCCCTGGAACTCGGCATAGATATCGGCTCCCTTGATATCTGCATTCTGGTGGGCTATCCCGGTTCCATTATGTCGACCTGGCAAAGAGGCGGCCGGGTAGGAAGACGGCAGCGGGACTGCCTGATCATAATGGTCGGCCAGGAGGACAGCCTTGATCAGCACTTTATTCAGAACCCCCGGGACTTTTTTGAACGGGAGGTGGAAGCTGCAGTACTGAATCCCCATAATGAGGTGATCAGCAGCAGACATCTCCTGTGCGCCGCCGCGGAAGCTCCTATAACCTGTGATGAACCGATCCTGGAGGACCAGAAGACGCAGGAGGCGGTGGAGGAAATGGCCAGGGAGGGCGGTCTGCTTCTTTCCGCTGAGGGAGACAAGTGGTTTACCGGCCGTAAATATCCCCACAAGGAGGTGGATATCCGTGGCTCAGGCAGATCTCTGGTCATCAAGGAAGAGCCCGGGGAGAAGATTATCGGGGAGATAGGCAGCGATCGCTGCCAAAAGGAGTGCCATCCCGGAGCGGTTTATCTTCACCACGGTGAGACCTGGGTGGTCAAAGACCTTGATTTGAACGGCGGCGAGGTTCGGGTCAGTCGTCAGAACGTATCCTGGTTCACCCAGCCCTTGACTGAAAAGACCACCGAGATCCTGGCGGAATATGAAAGGGTCAGTTTCCGCAACATCAGGGCCTTTCGGGGCCGTCTCCGGGTAACCGAACAGGTAACCGGCTACCAGCAGAAGCTGGTACGGGGCCAGAAGACCATAGCCAGGTATCCTCTTGACCTGCCGCCCCAGGTTTTCGAAACCGAAGGGCTCTGGCTGCTGGTGCCCGATGAAATCCGGGAACTGCTACAAAGGAAGCAGATGCATTTCATGGGAGGGATCCACGCCGCCGAACATGTTCTCATCTCTTTATTCCCTCTGTTGGTCCTTTGCGACCGCAATGATGTGGGGGGTATCTCCGATCCCTTTAATCATCAGTTGGAAAGCGCGGCGATTTTCATTTATGACGGCTATCCCGGCGGAATAGGCCTGTCCCGGAAGGCTTTTGGGAAATTGGAGAATCTTCTGAGTACCGGATTGGAGACAATCAATTCCTGTTCCTGTGAAATCGGCTGTCCCACCTGTGTTCATTCCCCGAAGTGCGGTTCCGGAAACCGTCCCATTGATAAAGCGGCGGCCCGGGGAGTTCTGGAAGGCCTGCTGGGCCGAGGAAAATGGCGCGATAGAGAGGTTAAGGCCTCAGATGACCTAAGCATGATTGTCTCTGAAGGTGGCAGGCCTGAACCCTCTGACAATCTATTGATAAATAAACAGGGGGATGCGAAACAGAGAAGTGACAATGGAGCCAGATACGGAGTGTTCGATCTGGAAACCAAGCGTTCCGCTTCGGAGGTAGGGGGCTGGCACCGGGCGGAGAAAATGGGGATCAGTGTAGCGGTTTTATACGACAGTGCTGACGACCGCTATCATACCTATGAAGAGACCGAAATAGAAGAGTTTATCGAACATATCAAGGGGCTCGATCTGGTGGTGGGATTTAATAACAAGCGTTTTGATAACCGGGTTCTTACCGGTTATACCTCTTTTGCCTTGGCCACCCTTCCTGCCCTGGATATTCTGGAAGAGGTGAAAAAGAGGCTGGGCTATCGGCTAAGCCTTGATGCCCTGGGCCACTCCACCCTGGGTACGGAAAAAAGCGCTAACGGTCTTCTTGCCCTTAAATGGTATAAAGAGGGTCGTATTGACAAGATCATTGAATACTGCCGCAAGGATGTGGAGATAACCCGGGATTTATATCTCTATGGAGTCAGGCATCAACACCTTCTCTTCAAAAACAAGGCGGGGCATATCGTCCGCTGCCCGGTGGAGTTTTGAGGCCGGAAGCCCGCCTCCGGGTTTTTGAACGTCAATGACCTGGTTGTCTTCGTCTAATTACGACAAGGGTCCAGGACTTCAACAGCCTGTTTTGACCTGATCCTTGCGCCTGCGCCTTATATCCTTTCTTACGGCCAGATCAGATCCTTGTGAATCCAGCCTTTGGTCCCGTCACTGTGACTGATCTTTACCCAGTCGCCGTCTTTATCCTTAATGGTAAATACCACTCCGTACAGAGCGGTGGCAGTTCTTTCGTAGTTGCTACCCGGCCCCACCCTGATGTTGGCTTTATCCACTTTAATAATAGCCGTATCTTTTTCATTGGTCAGCGGCGCGTAGATCCAGCCCGTATCACCTTCAAAATCCTTGACCTGAAGCCATTTTTCCTTACGGTCCATAACTTCCAGGGGGTAATCTTTAAAGACCTCCCAGTAGATTTCATCATCTGTACTCGGTCCCGATCGTATCCGTACTCCGTCATTATCAGCACTGACGTATTCAGCAGCATAACAGAGTGTTGACAGAGAGAAAGTAATGAGGAAGAAAAAAATAAAACAACTGAATCGATTGAGTCCGGTAGATCTCATATTCTAACACCTCTCTATCTATAAGTTATTAAGCCAATAAGCAGATAAATTTTATAGACTAATATTTAACATATACTCTTATAACTTAAAACTCAAAATTTAGTAAATCTCAAATGGAAACCAGATGAATCAAGAATTCAATATTACCCTTGGGCCCTGTAATTGGAGAGCTTATAATTCCTCTGCTTGTAAGTCCCAGGGAAGAGGCAAAGTGATTAATCTTATCCCGGACTTCATCATGGAGGGCTTCATCCTTTATAACCCCTCCTTTGGTGACCTTTTCTCTGCCTACCTCGAATTGAGGCTTGATGAGAGCAAGGATGGAAATTCCCCGATGAAATAAAGGAAGCAAAGGAGGGATTAGGAGGGTTAGGGAGATAAAAGAGGCATCTATTACCGCCAGATCAAGGGATTCCGGGATCTGTTGCGGACTTAGTTGCCTGGCATTGGTCCTCTCCAGAACAATGACTCGTGGATCCCGGCGGAGTTTCCAGGCCAGCTGACCGTAGCCGACATCCACGGCATATACTCTGGCAGCTCCCTGTTTCAGCAGACAGTCGGTAAAGCCCCCGGTTGAGGCCCCTATATCGGCGCACACTGCATCTTTTACCTTGATCTGGAAGTGATCCAGCCCTTTTGCTATTTTCAGACCTCCACGGCTCACATAGGGACAGTAGTCGCCTTTGATCCTTATTCCGGCATCGGGATTGACCGTATGGCCGGCCTTATCTATCCTGTGACCGTCGACTATAACTTCACCGGCCCCGATAATGGCCTGGGCCTTATGGCGGCTTTCTGCCAGGCCTCTGATAAGCAGGAGTTTGTCCAGCCTTATTTTATTGCCGGGCTTTTTTTTTGAGGACGTGGCACTCATGGAACCGATAATCAGGATTCGAAAAGTTCGTTAAGGGCCTGATTGACAGGAACGCCTTGCTGGAAGCGGCTTTTTTGTATAATTGACTTCAGCTGCCAGTCAGTTTCGGTTTCCTGCAGGATATCATCGATCCTGTCCATTAAGGCAGTGATCTTTTTATCTCCGTCATCGCGCTCAAAATAGATAATGAACTCGTTGCTTTTTTTAAACATCATAACGGAGCCGTCATATTGATTTCTCGGATTACTGAACTCCATGCACAGATCGAGCAGGCTCTCCCCCAGCTCGTCAAGTACCTGATCAGCCAGGATGTGTCCCTGCTGGCTCTGAAAGATACAGAACTCCGGAAAGAATATCAGGATCAGTTCATAGGGGAATTCATTTTTCCTCAATATATTAGCATCATCGAGAAAGAGAAGGTAGCGGTAATTGTAAAAATCAGTTAGAGGCTCACGAAAGTAAGCCCTCTTGCGGAACAGTTCCACATCCTTCATGAAATCTGCTGTCATGGAGCTTTCATCAACCTCCAGCTTCAGAGAGTCCTTTATCCTGGCCAGGATATCCACGATTTTTTGATCATATTTACCTTCCGCTGCCTGCTTCCGGATTATTTTCAGGGCCTCTTCCGAAGAAAGGGATTTTTTATAGGGCCGTTGAGATACCAAAGCCTCGTAAGTGTCTGCCACCATAACGATCCTGGGAAACAGGCCGATATCTTTGCCTTTGAGACCTGCCGGGTAGCCGCTGCCATCGAGGCGTTCATGATGCTGGAGTATGATATTGGTAATCCGGTCGTCCTGGAGGTGACGGGCTACCAGTTTCGCTCCGATCATGGGATGGTGCTGCATTATATCCTTATCTCTAAGGTCGAAATTGCCGGGTTTCAAGAGAATGTCATCAGGTATGGCTATCTTTCCTATATCGTGAATCAGACAGCCCAGTTCCAGACTCTGCAGCTCATCTTCAGGAAGATTTAATTCCTGTCCTATCTTTTTGGCTATTTCCGCCATATTAATGGCATGCTCAAAGGTATAGCGATCCCGGTTGGCCAGGATTTCGTCCATGATTTCAAAAATTTCTTTTAGAAAAAGACCGCTTGCCTTGCGCAGTTGCTGTTCACTTTTGAGCCTTTCTCTAATCTCACTGGAAAGCCTGTTATCTTTGAGGCGGAGGGCACGACTGATTTCGGAAAGTTCCGTCTGCCTGCTTTTAATATCCTGGGCTGTGGCTCTGGTCAGGGCGACCAGCAGTAAGCCGAAGGAGCCTCCGAAAAATATGCTTGAGGCGATGAGAACTCTGGGAAAGGGGAAATCGTGGAGCAGCAGAAAAGCAAAAATAAGGTGGCCGCAGAAAAAGCATATCATCAGCAGGAGAAGCTGCAGCCATTTGCGTCGGACTAAAGAGGGCAGATCTTCTCTCAGCTTGAGACCAAGAATGATGGCAGAGAGTAACTGAACTGCCCCGGCAGCAATTAAGAGGAAGGATAAATTTTTGACAATAATCATTTAGAGTGGGTGCGCCAGCAGTTACTCCTTCACTATCATATAAAAGGTTTTTCTATCATAATCAAAGTATTTACTTTTCTTTTTAACTAAGAAGATCCTCTCTTGCAACCTTAATAATGTCCACAGTTTTCTGGCTGCAATACTATTTTCCGGTATTGGATGACGATATCTTTACCATTATAATATTTAGAAAAATCAAGGCATTAAACTGTATATCGGCTTTGGGAGAAAGAGGTGATAAATTTTTGGAATTATGTTGACAATAAGTCGGGGAAAGTATATAAATTCATTATAGCTACCACAAAGTGGTATAATTGGGGTTATCTGGGAAATTGTCCGTGAAAGGCGTTTCAGCCTGGAATTCTGGATCAACGAAGACTTGAGAATAGATGATCAGAGATGAGATTGGAGAACGTCTTGATTCATTAGACCGGGAAATAAGTTCCCTTAAAGTCAGACTTGACGATCTCTCAAAAAAATTTGACCATCTGGCATCCGGCTCACCTGCAATCACTGATAGGCCTTTTCCTGATGCCAACTCCGGGAAGGAAGACTACTCCGCTTTCCCGGAGCTTGATTCCGGTAAGGTCTTTTCCTGGGTGGGAACATCAGCACTGTTGCCACGGATCGCTGCCGTCTGTTTTATCCTGGTCTTTGCCCTTATACTGCGGACTCTGACCGATAACAACATTATAGGCAGGCATGCCGGCTCCTTTGTAGGGGTGGGTTATGCCGCCGCCTTGATAGGCTGGGGAGTAAGGCTTCTGGCAAGGGAGGGCAGACTGGCCGGTGTTTTTGTTGTCAGTGGAATTCTATTGATGTACTCCATAGTCTGGGAGACTCATGTCCGTTTCGAAGCGCTATCATCACTTTCAGTTTTTGTTATTCTTATTGTTCTGCTGACCCTTACAAGCATGCTGAGCATGCGGTTCCACCACTCCGGTATTAACAGCCTGGCAATTCTGGGAACTTCTTTTCTGGCAGTTATTATCGATCTACCCAATCCCGCCTTTATTCCGCTTCTGTTTCTTTTTCTGGTGGCCAATGTGATGGCCTGTATCTCCGCCAGGAAGCTGGGCAGGGGAGAATGGAACCGGTTTATAGTATTTTTGCTGACCATTTGCGTCTGGTTTCTTCTGGCGTTTAAGTTGCAAGCATCCCTTAACAACAGCGATATCCCGTTCCAGCCCTACTTAGCTTGGCAATGGTTTCTGCCCGGTATTTTTCTGTTTGTCCTGACCTTCATGTTCATTCCTTTGCATGGTTTTCTGTGGAGTGGGTATGCCAGTTCTTTTGATTTTCTGCTTCCCACCTTGAATGCCCTTTGCATGTATCCCCTGGCTCTCCTGTTAACCAGAATCGGGGGGGGTTGGCTCGGCCTTCTTGGTTTCTGCGGGGTCTTCATCGGACTCATTCATTTCTGGATTGCCTTTTATATCTACCGGAAAAAACAATCCGGCAGTCCGGCTATCTGTAGTTTTACTACGGCTGGCAGTTTCTTTTTTATTCTGTCTGTACCCTCGGCAGTCGGCAGCCTCCTGCTGGCTATCCCGGTCTGGGCCCTGTTCGCCTTTGTACTGGCCATAATATCTGAGACCTGCGAGATCGGCGGGATAAGGCTGACTTCCTATTTTATTCCCGCCCTGGCCTGTATCCTGGGGATAAGCTCCGGCGGTTTTGCAGCAGATACCTCTCAGCCGTTAAGTGCCATGATGGTTACAGGGATTCTGGCCTTGATGAGCGGGCTTCAGTACAATTGGTGCCGAAATAATCCTGTTTCCTGCAGATCCGGTTTTTTTGCAGCGATAGACAAGTCAGAGCGGAGCGGAGTGGTTCTGCTCGCTGTCTCCCTGATAAGTGGTTTCTGTATGCTTAATATTGCCTCTTTTTCTGCCCTTACTGGATTCTCAGGGGATTCAGCCCTTTTTCTGAAAGGGGTACAGTCGATTCTGATTAATGCCGGTGCTGTTTCTCTTTTACTGATAGCCATTAGAAGCGGGAGACGGGAGATCCTCTGCGCTGCGATAGTGGTGATAATTATCGGGGCCTTGAAAGTATTTGGTTATGATCTTTTCAAGATTTACGGAGTCCCTCTGGTCTTGAGCGTCCTTTCTTTTGGAGTTACCGCGGCGGTTGGATCGATGGTGATGGGCAGATGGTTTCAATACAACCAATCAGATACGTAATATTTGTTTTGTTGCTGTTATTTTTTAGTACTACATTGTGGGGTAGTATGAGGTTGCAATAATCTTGAGAGCTGTCAGCCCACTTATTTTTATAAGAGCTTAATAATGCATAAGGAGTGTTTTTTATGAAAAACCATGTGTTGCGGCCGCTCTATCTGGCTATTGCTTTTGTAGTTCTGCTTTTGCTGGTCAGGCAACAGATTGTACCGGCTGATTTCGGAGTAAACGGAGAAAATTTTACCTACGGCTACCACCGGGCCGGTGATATTGAGGATTGGAAGTCCTTTACCGTGAAATACCGGGGTAAAGAATTATGTAGTGGCTGTCATATGGAACAATATGACAGTAATATGGCGTCCAAGCACCGGGAAATTCAATGTGAAAATTGTCATAGCCCGGCCGGAAATCATCCGGAAGACCCTGAGACCTTGAATGTCGACAGGGAACGTCACTTGTGCCTGAGATGTCATGCCGCCCTTCCCGCCCCCTCAAGTCATCGTTCCGAATTGCCGGCTATAGATCCTGAAGGACATAATCCCGGGATGGAATGCATTATGTGCCATAACCCCCATAAGCCGAGCCTGGAGGGTATTTAATAATGAGTATGACAAGAAGAAGTCTGTTAAAGAAGACTATGGCAGGAACTGCTGCCGCAGTAATCCCCCTCAGCGCCCTCAAATTCTTAAGTCCGGCAGAAACCCGGGCCGCAGTGAGTAAGGCCGGGGTACGCTGGGCCTTTCTGGTTGACACCTACAAGTGTGTGGGTTGCGGTTTCTGTGTCAAGGCCTGCAAAAAGGAGAATAAGGTGCCTCTTAATGCCCCGGTGACCAGAACCTGGGTTGAACGTTACGTTATTACCAAGGACGGTAAGTCTTATATTGACTCACCCAGGGGAGGCCAGGACGGCTATACAAATTCCGAAATCCGTGGAGAGCAGATTGCCCCGGACAATATTTCCAAAGCGTTCTTTGTCCCCAAGCTCTGTAATCAGTGTGATAATCCCCCCTGTGTTCAGGTTTGCCCGGTTGGCGCAACTTATCAGACAAAAGACGGGGTTGTGCTGGTTGACCGGACCTGGTGTATAGGATGCGGCTATTGCATTATGGCCTGCCCGTACGGTGTCCGCTTTTTTCATCCGGAACACAGGGTCGCTGAAAAATGCAACTTCTGTTATCACCGTATTGTCAAAGGTCTGAAAACGGCCTGCGTTGACGCCTGTCCTTTTGGGGCAAGGCAGGTCTGTGATTTAAATGACCACAATAATCCGACGACCCAGACAATACTCAATGAACGGGTAGCAGTCCTGAAAGACGAATATGGGACCAAACCACAGGTTTTTTATGTGGGACTTGATAGAAATGTGAGGTGATTGGTTATGATAGATAGTGCAACTGGAGAAATGGTGGTGCACGGTGCGGAATGGACAGTAAAGCACCTTTTTGTTTACCCGAATGAGTTCATATACTGGAGTATACAGATTGTCATGTATCCTTACATGACCGGCCTGGTGGCAGGGGCTTTCGTCTTGTCCTCACTTTATCATGTTTTCGGGCAGAAGGATCTCAGAGACATTGCCAGGTTTTCCCTGGTTTTTTCCCTGGCCCTCCTGCCGGTGGCCATGATGCCCCTGCTCTTTCATCTGCAGCAGCCTTTCCGGGGGGTAAATGTCATGTTTACACCGCATTTTACTTCGGCTATCGCCGCTTTCGGTATTGTTTTTTCCACCTACGGCCTGCTGGTTATGAGTGAGATATGGTTCGTCTACCGTGGGCATTTTGTCGAGCAGGTCCATGAATTAAAGGGTAGTTCGAAGCTCGGCAACCGTCTCAAGCGGTTGGTCTTTCTTATTCTGTCCTTGGGGGCCTTTGATCTTAGTGAGAAGTCAATTGCCAAGGATAAAAAGGCGGTCAAGATTCTGGCTGCTGTGGGTATACCTGTAGCCTGTTTCCTGCACGGCTATGCCGGTTTTATTTTCGGTTCGGTCAAGGCCAATGCCCTGTGGATGTCTCCCCTTATGCCGGTGATTTTTATCATGTCAGCCGTGGTTTCTGGTATCGCTCTTTGTATGCTGACCTATATTATTATAATGGAATGGAAGAAATTCAAGACGATTCTGGCCCGGGGCCGGGGGGGCAACTCAGTTCAGATGATTGCCGGTGTGGAGCTGGATGTGGTCAAAAAAACAAGCAGATATCTGCTGGGATTCCTAATTGCCGCCATTTCTCTGGAGCTGCTGGATCTTATCTTCCGTGGTTATACTGCCATGAAATCCTGGGATATTTTACGGGAAGTGATGTATGAAGAGGACTTTTTTAAGATATTTATTCTCCAGTATGGTTTTGGTAATCTGATTCCTCTTATTCTGCTGCTGCTTCCTAAAGTCAGTATAAAGAGGACAGCCGTAGCCCTGGCCCTCATCCTTTTCGGAGTTTTCATGATGCGTTGGAATGTTGTTATCGGCGGCCAGGCCTTTTCCCTGTCATTTGCCGGGTTCATGCATTATGATATTCCCATTGTCCCCCACAGCCTGGAAACCTACCGGGAAGGAGTGCTGGGTGCTCTTACCGTCGGTGTAACCCCCTTTATTATCTTCTGGATTATCAATAAGTTTGTACCTTCCCTGAAGACAAATTAAACGGCTGAGACCTGATGATTCTCTCCAAAATCAAAGGGCCCTAAAGGATGATATCCGGTGGGCCCTTGGTGTTTTAAAAGGAGATGTCGTTATTTCAGGAAGTTGTAATCCTGAGAGACTTTTCCCGGGATTGGACGGTTAAGCATCCATTAACAGCAGGCCCGGGATTTAATTGGCGTTGGATATAAGATGCGATAATTCCTGGGTCATGGGTTCTATGATACTGTAATCCGGCCCTTCTATCATTACTCTGACCACCGGTTCCGTGCCGGACTGGCGGACCAGAATCCGGCCTTCGTCTCCCAGTTTTTTTTCCATGGCCTGCACCCTGTCTGTAAAGCCGGGAATTATTACAGGATCTATTTTTTGGGATGTCCTGACATTGGCCAGTACCTGGGGGAAAGGTTCCATTATTTTTTTTAGTTCAGACAGGGGGGAATTATGTTTGATCATTACTGCAAGAAGCTGCAGGGCCGCCTGTATCCCGTCTCCCGTAGTGTTGTGTTCCAGAAAGATGAGATGTCCGGACTGTTCTCCGCCTAAAGAGTATTTGTTCTTTCTCATTTCTTCTACAACGTAACGGTCCCCAACCCTGGTTCTGACCATCTCTCCCCCCATTCGGTGCATGGCTTTTTCCAGGCCGATATTGCTCATTACCGTTGCCACCAGAGTTTTTTTATTCAGTTCCCCGCGGCGCATGAGATCCTGGGCGCAGATGGCCATGATCTGGTCACCGTCCAGAATCTCCCCGTTTTCATCTGCCATTATGATCCGATCTCCATCGCCGTCCAGAGCAATACCCATATCAGCCCCTTTCTCCCTGACCAGGTTGGCCATATATTCAGGGTGAAGAGCACCGCAGTCTTCGTTGATATTTTTGCCGTCCGGTTCATCGCCGATTGTGGTGACCTTGGCCCCCAGTTCCTCAAAAACATGAGGGGCAACCCTGTAAGTTGCGCCATGGGCGCAGTCAAGTACTATATGGAAATCTTCCAGGGTATATTTCTGGGGGAAGGTGTTTTTAAGGAAGACAATATAACGTCCCAGGCAGTCTTCTATCCGATAGGCTTTCCCTACTTCATCGGCTACAGGGCAGAGGGCATCCATCTTTTTGGAAAAGATAAGCTCTTCGATATCTGTTTCCTGATGATCGGGAAGCTTGTAGCCGTCTCTGGAAAAAATTTTGATCCCGTTATCCTGAAAAGGGTTGTGAGAAGCGGAGATCACCACCCCGGAATCAGCTCTCATGCTGGTGGTTATAAAGGCGATTCCGGGAGTGGGCAGTGGCCCGGAAAGCAGGACATCCACTCCCATGGAGCAGATTCCGGCGGCCAGGGCATTTTCCAGCATATAACAGGAAAGACGGGTGTCTTTGCCTATGACAATCCGCTGTCGTCCATGTTTTTTGTCTTTGACCAGAAAGGCAATACCACGGCCGATCTGCATGGCTATCTCGGTGGTCATGGGATAGGTGTTGGCCACTCCCCTGACTCCATCGGTACCGAATAGTTTTCTCATTTATCTTTCCCTTCTTTCTTTTTTTTTATGATGACATGGGCATCAACTACAGGCTCTCCTATCAGTTCGGTTACAGGCTCGGGGATCTCCAGCGTGGTGCTGACCCGGAAAGAAGAAGATCTGTTGTTGAGCTTAACAGGCTCGCTGGAAAATTTTTCCAGATTTTCCAGTAAAGTCCGGGGGCCGGTGACATGAATCTTATCAGGATTGACATTGATTGAGGTAACTTCATAGCCCGATTCAGGTTGTCCGCTTGTAGTAATGACTACGGGAATCTTTTTGTCGATCAGCCGGTCGAGTTTTAGAATGATGTTACGGGGGCTCACGTTCCTGAGACGAACGCCACCGGGTATGGAAAGATTTTCCTTTGTATTTTTAATGACCAGGGACCCCGGGGAAACACCGGAGAGATCCACTTCCCGCCTCAAATTGCCTTGTTCCATCTTACGGATCAAGCCCAGAGGGCCTGTCACCCTGATTTCCAATTCTTTTTTGAATTGATTGGTTATAATGATATTTTCCGGAAGATTGACAATCTCCACCGGAATGGAGAAGGTCCTGTCCACCTTATCCACTCCCACCACAAAATACCATAGTACTATGGCAAACAGAAAGGAGGTTAATTTGAGTCCCCAGTTTTTACGCCAGTCCTTCAAATTTAGTAGTTTGATTTGGGATGCAGCCAATTTATCCATTTATTAGTATCCAGGTCTCTGGAGGCAAACAGGGCTTCAAGTCTGGTCCTGAGTGTGGGAATGTCAAGGTCCCGGCTGATTTTGCCATGGAGTACCAGAGATATCTCCTGTCTTTCTTCTGATATAACAATAACAACCGCATCTGTTTCCTCTGATATTCCCACGGCGGCCCGGTGTCTTGTCCCGAGTTTATTGGCCAGATTGGGGTTCCTGCTCAGAGGCAGAACGCTTCTGGCGGTGAGTATTCTGTTCCGGCGGATAATAACAGCACCATCATGAAGGGGAGAATCCGGCAGAAAGAGGCTGGCCAAAAGCTCCATACTCAGACGGGCGTCAATGTAATGGGATGATTCTATATAATCCTGGAGCCCGGTTTCCCTCTCGATCACGATAAGGGCCCCTATCTGGCGTTTGGCCAGAAATTTGCTGGCCTTGACAATCTTTTTCAGAGATTGACTGGTATATTCCTCGGTCTTGCTGAAGGGATGCTGGCCCATCTGGGTAAGAGCCCTTCTGATATCACTCTGAAAAACAATAATGATCACTATAACAATAGAGCTCAGAAAAGTGGACAGCAGCCAGTAAAGGGTCATGAATTCCAGTAGTCGGGCCCCGAAATAGGCGGCAATCAGTACCCCGATGCCGGCCAGCATCTGGATCGCTCTTGTTCCACGGATAAGGAGTATAATTCTATAGATAATAAATGAGACCAGGAGGATGTCAATTATATCTTGCCAGCGAAGGGAATTAAAGATTTCGGTCATAGGAAGAATGCATGCTGTTATAGTGAGTTAATCATTATATGAAATAATAGCATATTAAGATACTATTTTGTATAGAAAATTTTACCCCTTAGATTAAATTTATTGACATAGATCCTAAAGTAATTTATAAAAATTCTTTTAGTTAATGTTATATATTATACTTGCAGAAAAGTTTTTATATATTAATAATATCAGGTTTATTATTTACATCTGGTTATCCAAAACTATTAGGAGGAAAAATTTGGCAAACCACAAGTCAGCCCTGAAGAGAGCAAGGCAGAACGAAGTCAGGAACAGCCGCAATAGGGCCAACAAAAGCAAAATAAAAACGGTAGTGCGCCGGGTAAATGAAGCAATAGACAGCAAAGCCCCTGAGGAGGCGGAGAAAGCTTTGCAGGAGGCAATACCCGTTATTCAGAAAGCGGCTACCAAGGGCACTCTCCATAAGAAAACCGCCTCCAGGAAGGTATCACGCCTTACCAGAAGAATAAATAAGTTCAAGGAAGTTCAAGAAGCAACCAGTTGAATGAACGCCGATTCTGAATTGGAAGTAAAAAGTGGAGAGGTGGATGGTGCAGAACACTACTTTCCACTTCCCGCTTCTTACACTTTTCCTTTCCCACTTCCCGTTCCCCGCTCCCCACTCTTCTTATGCAGCCGCAGTCTGAAGATTTTATAACTCTTGCCGGAAAGCATAACATGGTCCCGGTATACCGCGAGATCTTCGCGGATCTGGACACCCCGCTTACTGTCTTTGCCAAGATAGCAGGCCGTGATCCCTATGCTTTTCTTTTCGAGAGCCTGGAGGGAGACGAGAAGTGGGGCAGATATTCTTTTATCGGTCTGGATCCCATTCTCACCTTTGAAAGTTCGGGGACCTCGATAACTGTAAAGAAAGGGGAAAAGACTGAAAAGCTGGAAGGTGACCCTCTTCAGGAACTACAGAAGATTCTGGAATCATACAGGCTGCCTGAAGACAGTTCTTCAATGCCCAACTTTTATGGCGGGGTTGTGGGATATCTGGGATATGATATGGTAAGATTTATGGAGCATATCCCGGAGACTGATAAAGACCCGGCAGACCTTCCGGACAGTTTTTTTATCATTCCCCGTCTGGTCCTGATTTTTGACAATCTCAGGCAGACCCTGACCATAGTTTGCTGTACCGAAATTGATCCGACCGCCGACCCGGCAGGGATTTATCAAGCAGCCCTTGATAAGATTGATTCCATAATCAGCAGGCTGAGAAGCAGTTCGATCCCTGAAGAACTTTTAAGTTCCGGCCGAACCTTCCCGGAACACCATTTCAATTCTTCCGTAGAGAAGAATTATTTCAAGGATATGGTGGAAAAGGCCAGGGAGTACATCCTGGCCGGTGATATTATCCAGGTTGTCCTTTCTCAGTGTTTCCACACTCAAAGCGACGTCTCTCCTCTTATGCTATATCGTGCTCTGCGGCTTATCAATCCCAGTCCTTATCTTTTTTATCTCAGGCTGAGAAATGTGGTGCAGATCGGTTCCTCTCCGGAAATACTGGTCAGGCTGGAAGGAGACAATGTTGAAGTGCGGCCGATTGCCGGAACCAGACACCGCGGCAGGACTCCGGAAGAGGATGCAATGCTGGAAGAGGAACTGCTGGCCGATCCCAAGGAAAAAGCCGAGCATCTTATGCTGGTGGATCTGGGCCGCAATGACGTGGGACGGGTCGCAGAACACGGCACCGTGGAAACCCATGATCTCATGGTCATTGAACGCTATAGTCATGTTATGCATATTGTATCCGGAGTCCGGGGGAAGCTGGCCCCGGGCCGGGACCAGTTTGATGTGGCCCGGGCCTGCTTTCCGGCGGGCACCGTGACCGGCGCCCCCAAGATCAGGGCCATGGAGATAATTGAGGAACTGGAACCCCAAAGGAGAGGACCATATGCCGGGGCAGTCGGCTATTTCGGTTTTTCCGGCAATATGGATCTGTGCATCACTATCAGGACTTTCGTGATGGAGGGTGACCGGCTCTGGGTTCAGGCTGGTGCCGGTATTGTGGCTGATTCTGATCCGGAAAAGGAATATCAGGAAACACTTAATAAGGCAAGGGGCTTGAGAAGGGCGCTGGAGCTGGTGGAAAAAGGTTTCTGATCGCCATGATTTTGATTATAGATAACTACGATTCCTTTACTTATAACATTGTCCAGACCATAGGAGGTTCCGGTGTAGAGGTTCAGGTGGTCAGAAACGATGAGATCAGTGTTGCTGATCTGAAAAGAATGGCGCCCGAACGCCTCCTGATCTCCCCGGGGCCCTGTGATCCTTCTAAAGCAGGGATTTCAGTCGAAGCTATCCGTTCTCTGGCCGGCAGTATACCTATTCTGGGAGTCTGTCTCGGGCATCAGGCGATAGCCGAGGCTTTCGGGGGCAGAACGGTCCGGGCCGGCAGGATAATGCACGGCAAAACAAGCCCGGTTTATCATGACGGCAAAGGGGTTTTCCGCGGCCTGGCCAATCCCTTTGATGCCATGCGTTATCATTCCCTGGTTACCAGTCTGGAAGATCTGCCACCGGAGCTTCTGGTTACGGCCCGCAGTGATCAGGGGGAAATCATGGGTATAAGGCATAAGAGCCTTATGGTTGAGGGAGTCCAGTTTCATCCTGAATCCATAATGACCCCTGACGGAGTGCAGTTGTTGAAGAATTTTGTCGATTCAGATTACGGGGTTTGATTTATTGATCAGAGTCATTAGTTCAGGGCTGCCCTTTTCCGGGTATAGATATTAATTAACCAGTTAACCGTATTTCACCACACCTCATACCTGTTCGAAATTCTGCTTAGATATCTATAACCCGGGCTCAAAAGTAAGGCTGAAAACACCCTATGGATATGACTGGATAAGCTAATGGAAGTAATTCATGATTAAAGAAGCTATTGCCAAAGTCGTTGACCGCATTGATCTTACCGAAGAGGAAATGGTCGGGGTAATGGATGAGATTATGAGCGGGGGGGCCACCAGCGCTCAGATCGGTGCTTTTATCATAGCCATGCGCATGAAAGGAGAGACCGTTGACGAGATTGCCGGTGCGGCCCGGGTTATGCGCAGAAAAGCCACCAGGGTGGATGCCATGGGTGAAGGCGGTATCCTGGTGGATTCCGTGGGAACCGGGGGTGATGCCAGCGGGACTTTCAACGTTTCCACCACCGCTTCTTTTATTATCGCCGGGGCCGGGATTCCTGTGGCCAAGCACGGCAACCGGTCCATTTCCAGTCATTGTGGTAGTGCTGATGTGCTCGAGGCACTGGGGGTTGATCTAAACCTGAGTGCTGAACAGATAGGCCAGTGCGTAAGGCAGGTGGGTATAGGATTCATGTTTGCCCCCGTCCTGCATGGCGCTATGAAATATGCCATCGGCCCCAGAAAGGAAACAGGTGTCAGAACTTTTTTCAATGTTCTGGGACCATTGACCAATCCGGCTGGAGCCAATGTCTATATACTCGGGGTCTACAGCCCAGATCTGCTGGAGAAGCTGGCCGCTGTTCTGGCCCGTTTCGAAGTGAAAAGGGCTCTGGTGGTCTGGGGAGAGGGAGGCATTGACGAGATTACCGTGACCGGTGAAACCCGGGTTGCCGATTTGAATGAGGGAAGCATTAGTTCCTACATTATCAAACCGGAAGATGTCGGTCTCAACCGGGCTACTCTCTTGGATATCCGGGGCGGCAGAACCGCCGAGGAATCCGCGGCGCAGCTGCGGGGTGTGCTTGAAGGCAGCCCCGGCCCCTGTCTGGATATGGCCCTTATGAACGCCGGTGCCGCCCTGATGGCTGCAGGCAGGGTCGGCGATTTAAAGGAAGGAGTGGCCCTGGCCCGGAAGATCGTGGAATCCGGAGCTGCCCTGGAAAAACTTGAGGATCTGATTGGTTATTCACGATGATCTTAAATAAAATTGTGGAATATAAGAAAGGCGAGGTTAATCGTCTTTTAAGCCAGGGGTTGCCCTCTTGTCAGGAAGAAGTGGAACCTCCCCGGGGATTTGAAGAGGCTCTGGTTTCCTGTCCCGGCATTTCACTTATCGCTGAGGCCAAAAAAGCCTCACCTTCCCAGGGGCTTATCCGGCCGGACTTTGATCCGGTGGCCATCGGCCGTTCCTATGAGGCCGCCGGTGTTCAGGCCATGTCTATTTTAACAGACGAAAATTTTTTCCAGGGCAGTCTTGAATATATCTCCCGGGTCCGCCGGGAAGTGAGCCTTCCGATACTCCGCAAGGATTTTATTATTCATGAAATCCAAGTCAAAGAAGCCCGCCGGTTTGGGGCGGATGCCATTCTTCTTATTTGTGCTATCCTGGAGGAGAGCCGGTTAAGGGACTATCTTGCCCTGAGCCGGGAGCTGGGCATGGACAGTCTGGTGGAAGTCCATGACGAATGGGAACTGGAAATGGCCCTTAAGGCGGACAGCGGTCTGATCGGGATCAACAATCGCAACTTGCAGGACTTCAGTGTTGATCTGGAAACTACCCTTAGAGTGCTCAGGGAAATTCCGGCCGGTATAGAAGTGGTCAGCGAGTCGGGCATAAAAGATCATGAGGATATCAGGAAACTGGAATCAGCCGGTGTAACCGCTGTCCTGGTAGGGGAAAGTCTGATGCGTGCTGAAGATCCTGCTGAGGCTGTCCGTTCTCTGATGGGAAGATAACACGTCGCCTGCGACATTGGGAGATAATAAATGGCACGAACCAGAGTCAAGATCTGCGGCATGACCAATAGAGAAGTGGCCCTCCATGCCGCCGCCGAAGGTGTGGATGCCCTGGGTTTTATTTTTGCACCTAAAAGTCCGCGCTATATTTCCCCTACCGGAGCCCGGGATATTATTTCTGATTTACCGCCCTTTGTAGACAGGGTGGGGGTCTTTTTGAATGAGCCGCAAAAGGATGTCGAGGAGATTGCCTCCTACTGCGGCCTGACTACCCTACAGCTGCATGGCTCCGAATCTCCTGAAGACTGCGAAACGCTTCCCTATAAAATAATCAAATCCTTTCAGATGAAGCCCGATTTCGACTATTCTCTTCTCAAGGAATATGAAGACAGGGTTTCAGCCTTCCTCTTTGACACCTACCATAAAGACAAGGCCGGCGGGACCGGAGAGATATTCGACTGGTCCCTGGTGGGAAGTCTGGATACTGATTTGCCTGTTATCCTGGCCGGCGGTCTGGGCACTGAGAATGTGGTGCAGGCTATTAAGGAAGTCAGGCCTTTTGCTGTGGATGTTAATTCCACTCTGGAAACAGAACCCGGAGTCAAGGATTTGGAGCTCATATCCCGGCTGCTGGCTAATGTTAATAGTTTATCCGGTACTATTTAAAATTCAGTTTGATTTTTGATATCCTGTAATAAAAGCGGCACCGGATCTTTTGGCTTAAGGCTGAGGGCATTTCTCATAATATAAGACATATCTACCGTTGACCGAATCAACTCCTGCCTATATTCCAACTTATGAGTCCGGAAACCTGGGACAAAAAATTGATCAGGGTAGGCAGATTCTGAGCAGTTGCACTCTCTGCCCCAGAAACTGCCGGGTCGACCGCCTGAAAGGGGAAACCGGTTACTGCCGGACCGGGAAAAAGGCCAGAGTGGCTGCCAGTCATCCCCACTTCGGGGAGGAAGAACCCCTGGTTGGAGAAAGGGGGTCCGGTACCATTTTCATAAGCTATTGTAATCTGGGCTGTGTTTTTTGCCAGAATCCGGATATCAGCCACCGGGGCGAAGGGCGGGAGGTAGATGATATTGAGCTGGCGGAGATGATGATCGGTCTTCAGGATAAGGGCTGTCATAATATCAATTTTGTTACTCCCTCCCATGTGGTTCCCCAGATTCTGGCCGCCCTGCCTCCGGCGATAGAGAGAGGACTGCATCTTCCTTTGGTTTATAATTCCAGCGGCTATGATGAATTGGCTGCCATCCAGCTCCTGGAAGGGGTGGTGGATATCTATATGCCGGATTTCAAATTCTGGGACAAATCTTCAGCCAGACGTTATTGCCGGGCTCCTGATTATCCGGATAAAGCCCGGATCGCCATCAGGGAGATGCACCGGCAGGTGGGAGATCTTGAGATAAATGATCAGGGTATTGCCCGGAGGGGTCTTTTAGTCCGTCATCTGGTTATGCCCGGTGGACTTGAGGAGACAGCCAGGATCGTGGAATTCCTTGCCGGCCTGTCCCCGAACACTTATGTGAATGTCATGGAGCAGTACCGCCCCTGTCATCAGGCTCATGAGTATCCACCCCTTGACCGGGCCCTGAACCGGCAGGAGTATGAAAAGGCTCTGGCCGCAGCCCGTCAGGCCGGGCTGACCCGGCTGGCTGAGAGTCCCATGGCAAGAATACTGGCCAAGCTGGGGCTATAATGCTGAACTGATAACTGACAGGTCATCAGCATCAGATTCAAGATTTGAGGCAGCGTTTTTTGATGAAAATAAGACCCCATAAAACCAAAATGGTCTGCACCATAGGCCCCGCCTCATATTCCCCGGATATTCTTGAACAGATGGTCTTGTCCGGGATGGATGTTGCCCGTCTTAATTTTTCCCATGGTACCCCTGATAACTACAGGCGATATATAGCTGCCATCCGCAGTGTATCCCGGAAAACCGGGCGGCGGGTGGCTATCATGGGAGATCTCCCCGGACCCAAGATCCGTATAGGTCGGTTGGCGGCAGAGCCGGTTGAGCTTTCCGCCGGGGATCAGCTTACTCTGACAGTGGGTTCCCTTGCTGACGGCAACAGCCGTATCTTTGTTAATTTTGAACTGCTGCCTCAGACAGTTGAACCCGGAGATCGCCTGTTTCTCAATGATGGGCTGATTCAGTTGGAGGTCAGGGGAGTCTCAGGTGATGATATCCTGTGTGTAGTGGGAGAGGGTGGGAAACTATATTCTCATAACGGTATGAATTTACCGGGTATCTCTCTGGGAATCAGTGCCGTAACCGATAATGATCGGCGATGGCTGGAATTTGCCGCTCAACAGGGGGTGGATGCTCTCAGCCAGTCTTTTGTGGAATCGGCTTCGGAAATCCGGATAGTAAGAGAAACCGCTGCCGATCTCGATTATTATCCTTTTTTGATTGCCAAAATTGAGAGAGCCGGAGCCCTGAATAATTTCGATGATATCCTCGAGGCTGCTGACGGTATCATGATCGCCCGCGGCGATCTGGGGGTGGAAGTGCCTGTGGAGCAGATCGCCGCCATCCAGAAAAAACTGATCCGGGCGGCCAATCAAAGAGCCAAGCCGGTAATTACAGCAACCCAGATGCTGGAATCCATGACCGCCAGCCCTCGTCCGACCCGGGCCGAAGTAACGGATGTGTCCAATGCTATTCTTGACGGCACCGACTGTGTAATGTTGTCCGGCGAGTCAGCGATCGGCAGATACCCGCTGGAGGCTGTCCGGATGCTGATTAAAATCGCCGCGGCGATAGAACCCTTGCAGAAAGATTATCCGGGGAGGCAGGATGCTGATTATGAGCATCCTGAAAAAAACCTCCGTGATCTTGTAGCCTGGAGCGTTCAGGCGGCTCTGAAAAAGCTCTCGACAGCGGCGGTTCTGGTCCCCACTCAGAGCGGGGCCACCGCCCGCAGTATAGCCCGTTTCCGTCCGGCGGTCTGGATTCTTGGAGTAAGCAGGCAGAAGGATACCTGCCAGAATCTTCAATTTTCCTACGGGGTATTTCCACTCCATGAACCGACCTGTCCCGAAAACTGGGAAGATTATGCCCAGGCCTGGCTGCAGTCCCAAGATATTGAAGGAGATATAGTTCTTTTGACCGAGGGACCGTCTCCAAGGCATCCTGAAGCAAATCACCGAATGGAAATAATTGATCTGCGTTAAGCAGTGTTCGTTTTTCTTTTGACAATTACATGGGCTGTTGATATTCCTTTCAATAAGAAATATGCAGATCTAAGTTTTCTAACTGGATGGAAAAATCAGCGGAGGTTCTTCCTGAGGTGGTACTACCTGTCCCTGAAATAGAAAGAATAACTTAAAGAATAACTAAAGGAATTGCGGAAAGAGGGAGGCCCTGTGGTTTCCCTTATCTATTTTTAGATGACTCGGGAAAAACAATATCGTACTGATATTCCATAAGAGAAATTATAAAATATTCAATCTTTAATTTTTAGTATCTTATTTTATTATGACACTGCAGGAAGGACTATTAGAAAAGTATTACCCTGTTTGCCTGAGTCTGGCGGGTCGGGATAAATGGAAGATTCTGCTTGACTGCAGCGGCAACAGTTCCGCTGAAGATCTTCCACGGATTATTGCCCGGAAAACTGAAAAACTGGACCTCCCCCCCTATCTCTCCGATCTGGCCAGCCTGGAGTATACTTACAGGGAAGCCCTGGAATCTGAGGTGGACATCCCGGATAAGGTTGATCAGATAATTATTAATCCTTCGCTCCATTTGATGGATCTGCAATGGAGAAACCTTGTTCCTTTACTTTTTGCCAAATCCGGTGATAACCCACCCTTGCCCGAGAAATGCGGTCAGTACATAATTATCTGGAAAGATCCTGATGATCAGAGGGTAAGGGTCAGGGAGTGCCTGCCGGAAGAGTTGCTTGCCCTGAAAATGCTGGTTGAAGATATAGACCGCAAAGAGGCTGCAGCCATGGGTGATCTTCCTGTGGGCCGTCTTGATTCCGCCTTTGATCGGGCTATAGCAAGTGGGATTATTTTATCCCCGTCTTCGCGGATTCGCAGGGATGAGACCATGTTCCCTATTCCCGAAGATACTAAGGACCAATTTCTTTCCGCCAAAGTTTTTACCCTGCAGTGGCACCTTACCCAGGCCTGTGATCTGCATTGCAAACACTGTTATGACCGGAGCAGGAGATCTCCGCTGACTCTTGACCAGGGCCTGGACATTCTGGATCAGATGAGGGATTTTATCAGGGACAGGCACGTTCGGGGACAGATAAGCTTTACCGGGGGGAATCCTCTGCTCTATCCCCATTTCCTTGAGTTGTACCAGGGTGCTGCTGAGAGAGGATTCAATATTGCAGTGCTTGGCAATCCCACCACCGCGGAAATGCTTGAGGAGATAAACGGGATTCGCAGGCCCCTATTTTTCCAGGTAAGTCTGGAAGGTTTGCAAGAGCACAACGACAGCATCAGGGGTGAGGGACATTTTGACCGGATTGTGGATTTTCTTGGTCTCCTCAGGGAGAAGGATATCTCCTCTATAGTTATGCTTACTCTCACCCGGGCCAATATTGATCAGGTAATACCCCTATGCGAATTTCTGAAGAATAAAGTAGATAAATTCACCTTTAACCGGCTGTCCCTGGTCGGGGAAGGGGCTAATCTGCAACTGCCTTCGCCGGAAAGATTTCAGGGTTTTCTTAAGGAATATCTTGAGGCGGCCGCTGATAATCCGGTTATGGGCCTTAAAGACAATCTCTTAAATATTGCCCGCCGTGAGCAGGGGAAATCCCTTTTCGGCGGCTGTGCCGGCTACGGTTGCGGTGCGGCCTTTAATTTTCTCTGTGCACTTCCCGACGGTGAGGTACATGCCTGCCGAAAATTTCCCTCTCCGGTGGGGAATATCTACCAGCAGTCACTGACTGAAATCTATGACTCAGATGAGTCCGCCAGGTACCGGTCCGGTTCCAAGGCCTGCAAGGACTGCCGGATCC
>JBKHJR010000071.1:0-13245 GCA_046537975.1 Desulfurivibrionaceae bacterium | reverse complement strand
TTTCCGGGTCGTTGTCTTCCGCTGAAAAAAGATCAGCCGGAAAACGGCTGGGAGGGTTTTCTGAATTTTTAAGGGTCAAATTTATGTTTCCTTATTTCTTTAGTGCTATTTATTAGACAAGCAATTGGGGTGGTGTGGTCCAGTAAAAGTGGACACTTTTGCTGGACCACACCACAAAGTATTTTAACCCAACACATTGTAAAACCAACCGAATTTAAACAAACCAGATTTAAATTTATTTACATAAAGGAAATTCGCCCAAAAATTACACAAAAATATCCGATCCTCTAAAACTTTTTTTTGTTCAAGAGGAATATCCTGTGTAGACACAGACTCGCCCTTTAAGTTTACTGTAATCTCACGACTTATCATACCCTCGCCCTGACTATACACAAGGAAATGCTTGTAGAAGTAGGCAGGAAGATAAACCATAGTAACACCGTTAATCATATCAGGATATTTATTCTTGAAATCCTCATCTTGAAAAATGTACCTGCTTTTATTGGGAAAATCCAAGATTCCCTCCTGAGAGTCATTATTAGGCCCGTATACCGAGTTATTTTCTATAAACTTTGAAAAATCGGCCAGAACCCGGCAACCTATATTTACCCCCTTAGCAACTAAGGATAAAAGCTGTTCAATCTGGTCCCTTTCTTCCATATCGAACCAGTTCTGGCGAAGGTTTGCCACATCCATGCAGAAATTATTGGCAGCCTCGTTTTTTAGCCTGCTTATTATTTCCACTTTTGCCATGGAGTAACCAAATGATTGAATTATACAAAGAATCTTACGGACATTTACCTGGGAGGCCTGCTCCAGCTCCTTTAAGCGAAGGATTCTTTCCGGGAGCCAGTCCACAATGCGGGCAATCTCCACCTCAGTTCTATCTTCGGATAAAACATCCAGTCTTTTCCCTGACAGCTGGGTAAGCTTAATATCATCCCATATTAGAATACGCTCGAAATGCTTTTCAGGCAGAATAATTAGGGAGGCGTAATCCATTATTTGCACAAGATCGCGGGGGAGGTTTGACTTGTCTATAATAGAGGCTACATCCGGTGATGGATTGTTCTTGACAACCACTATGACATCTAAATCTGATATGCCAGGGTTTGAGACAGTTCCATACTCAAATAACCCGACTATGTCGGGATTGGAATCAAAATGCCTAATCAAGGCGTTACGTGCATTAATATAATCATCTTTAGAGCGAGCAACCGGCAGGTTAAAGAAGGTCCTGCTTTGATTATTCTTCATCATTGTGCTCCTGCTCAATCACTAACAGTATTTCTCCTAATAATTTGGAAAATTTTTCAATATAATCAAAGCCCAACATTTCCATTACCCATTCAGGCACTGCATTGCCATGAAAAAGATTGTACTCCCTCAGCTCCCACTCAGATCGTATTCTTGAGGCCCTGTCTACCAAAGACCACGCCTCATCGGAAAAATAAGGTCTAGCTAGTGTAAATGATTCTTTCTTGTAACATCCCCTACCTATAGCATCGAGCAGAAAAGCAGGCATTATCATTACAGAATTCAAAAAACAGAAGAGCTGGTACATGGCGTTTTCAGCATTTTTAAATCTGGCCATGAGAGGTTCTCCATTATAAGGATGATGCTTGTACACACCGGTTTCTATAGCCTCATCCACTGCCTTCTTGCGGCTCATTAATCGTCTCTCAAGGGAGACTTTGTTGTCAGAACTTGGCTGTATGTAAAACTCTACAGGATATTCTATAGGCAGAAATTCCCAAGAAAAATCCAAGACCTTAGGGGGCAGATAATGGGTAGGATAGCACCGAAGATCGGCACTGGTGACAATCATTAATCCATGATGCTGAAACAAGGTTATATTATAAAACATTTTTCTAAGTATCAAAGTTTTTCTGCGTAGTTCCAGCAAGTTTTGTGGACTACTCATAACCTTATCTCGTATAACAGCAAATATATCTACGTCGCTCCAGCCCTTGGAATAGTCCAAAGTAGCCAAGCTTCCGTGTAGTATAAATCTTTCAAAATAATCACGCACTTCTTGCAAAAAATAATCACGGATTTCCAGGACATTTTTAAGATATTCGTAATCCTCACTATTTATATAAGGCGAAGGATCGAATTGACTAACCGATTTTACAGCCTTATTGTCTAAATGTTCCTGATTGTATTTAACCAAATTGTATACTTTTGATAAGTGAGCTGCAAATTCTGCAGGTCTGTGCTCCCCTTCTGCATCAAGGTTTTCAGAGCGAACATCCAGAAACCAGTTCAACATCAAATTGAGGCTATCTTGAAGTACCAAGTAATCTTCTCTCTCTGGAAAACTTTGGACGTAAACCAAAATTAATCTCCTAAAACTTTTAAATACCTATTTACTGGCTGTAGCGATAAGGGTATCTGTTTTATCTATGCTGGCAAGCATTTGTTGATAAGCTGTTTCCAATTCAGTGGACCGTAAATGTCCCCACTCCTCATGTCCTCCTGGTTTTTGTTCTGCTAGCCAGTACAAATGGTTGGCTAGGGGATATCTTTGGATGCCTGTTATGTTGATATTGTCAAAACCTGCTTCTTGAAGGAAGGCGTTTAAGCTTTCCCTAGTATGTAAGATCAGATGTTCACTCCAAAAAGTAAAATCCTTAAATGCTTCCAAATCATATTGCGTAAGCAGAATGTCCCTTGCATGCGGGACTTCTAAAATGATTTTTCCCCCATCCACTATTTTCGAACGAATTGTTCGTAATGTGTTTATTGGGGCATCTAGATGCTCAAGAAGATGGAATAAGCTAATTACTTGGTAATAACTGTCCTGTACTTCTTCCAGCTCTGAATATACGGTATAACCGTTACTGATCAATGCCTGCTTTCTTGTCTCTTGGGGTTCAACTGCGTGCGTTTCTATAGCCACGTTATGTAGCATATCGAGCACCCCTCCCATCCCAGCGCCTACGTCTAGCCATTTCTTGTTGCATATGTATTTTTGAAAATGATTGGCCCGGCGTTGATTGTCAGCTAAAAGGTGTAAAACCACCCTTCTTCGGTCCCAAGCAGGTGCGATATAAATAGAATCCTGTTTTTCTTTATAAGTTTGTATATCTATGTGATCGTCCCTTGATAAAAAAATAACCCCAGATTGTGTGCAACGCATAACTGCTATATCTTCACGGTCCCTTACTTTTGGATGATAAGTTTCGATAGAGTCAGTTTTACAAATCCCTAACTTCAGCAACAGTCTTAATATTCCATTATTTTGAAATTGATGCATATCTAATCTCCCAACATTTCCAAGAACTCCAATGCAAACCAAAATCCTTCGCCCTTGTTCTTATGACCTTGCCATATTTCAGGAAGGAACTGGATATTTTTTAGTGGCTGATTGATGACCAGGCTTTTAGCCAGGTTTTCCCTGTTGATCAGCTCTCCTTGGGTCAGGTCCCTTTCAGTTTTGCAAATCCCTAAATCGAACAACAGCCTAAGGATGCCATTTTTTGAAGTTGATTCATTTTTAAATCCCCAAGTCTTCCAAAAATTCCAAGGCAGACCAGAACCCCTCGCCTCCATTTTTATGTCCCTGCCAAATCTCGGGGATAAAAGGCACATAGGGACAGAGTTTGTCCAGATATCGCTTAAACATAATAAAATCCACGTCCCCCTTCCCCATTTGTACACCTTCGCCATCCACGCCCTTGGCATCAACGATGTGTAGATGCACGGTATAGGGAAGAACTTTTTCCAGGAAGTCCTTCATCTCCCATTGGTAATAATTGGAAGCCATCATGGAATGGGATACATCTAGGCAGATCCTATGTCCTGTTACCTCGCAAAATTGTCTGATTTCCTCTGCGTCCACAAAAACATTATGGTGGCTCTGCCCCCCAAAATGCCAAGGGAAGGGAGGCATGGTCTGGATAGCCAAGAGTACAGGTGATAAATCAATTTTGTATAGGGCCTCTTGAATTCGGGCATAAATCTCTTTTCGCTCTGCCTTTGACAAGAACCCATCCAGGCTCCGACCCCCAGCGTTAATAACCAGTACCGGTTTTTCGGTCTTGGGGAAGAACTCCTTAAGGTTGTTTGCTACCTCCACCACGCGTTTTAGTTCGTCCATGGAGCGTTGATGGTATGCCTTATCGGTACTGCCCAGGTCCATAATATGATCCCTGGAGAACAGTTCCGGGCTATGCACGGCAAATCCAATTTTTTGTCGCTCAGAAAAATAATTCTTTAGAGAAACTTCCAGATCGTGGTAGCTTAAGTGAAACTCTACAAAATCTAGTTCGATATCCCATGTAAGTTCAAAATAATCGTGGTAGCGGACAGGAATGCCATATGGCCTTGAGAAGTGGTAGCGAGATTTTTTTTTAACCTGTTCTTCTATATCCGATTCAAAGAAAAAATCTCCCGGCTGAAAATAACGTTTGGCTGTCATGCCCACCAGGTCTTCTTTTCTGTAGGGCTGAATGCCCTGACCAGGGCTTTTCACCTCAATCATCTCCTGCGTAATTGTCTGTCCCTTTTTAAGCTCCTGGTTGATTACCAGGCTTTTAGCCAGGTTTTCCCGATTGATCATCTCCCCTTGGGTGAGTTCACGTTCTGCTTCCTTACCTATGGCCTCTTCCACCTCGCGGATATTACGAACCATTTCCGCGAATTCACCCGGCAGGAGACTGACCTTGTGATCATTGCCTTCGAGAGAGCGATCAATAGTAAAGTGTTTTTCTATTATCCTGGCCCCCAATGAGACAGCACCCACAGGAACGGAATAACCGCGCTCATGCCCTGAATAACCAACAATGGAACCGGATAGCTGTTTTAGCCTGGGAAGATAACTAAGGTTTACATCCTTGAAAGGGGTGGGATAGGTGGAGTTGCAGTGCAGCAGGGCAAATTTTGCCCCAAGACGGTGCAGCAGCGATATGGAGGCTTGGATTTCGGATTCCGTGCACATACCGGTGGAACAGATCAATGGCTTGTTGGTCCGGGATAGAGCTTCTATCATTTCAAAGTTGGTAAAATCAGCTGAGGCAACCTTGAATGCCTCTATCCCGTATTCGTTCAGGGCATACAAGCTGGGCAGATCCCAGGGTGTGCTCAGAGGCAGGATGCCTTGTCTGTAACTGTAGTCAAAAACCTCAAAAAGTTCTTTCTGACTTAATTGAAACTTATTTAAAAGGTCCAGGGTATATTCTGAACCCAGATCGTACCCGGTCCCTCCAGTCTTACCCTGATTGGAGTAAAGAGACTGCAGATCCCGCATTTGAAATTTAACACAATCTGCCCCGGATTCCTGGGCCAGGTCCACCAGCCTTTTGGCCAGCTCTATATCACCCTGATGATTGTTACCTATTTCAGCAATAATAAAAGTCTTCCCCTGATCTGTAATCAGATGCTCGCCAATTTGAAAGCCCTGGGCCGACTTGCGGGCTATAGCCACGAATCTGCCTGCATCGTCTGTCAATGGGACAATGTCAATATTATGGGCAAAGTGTTGTTCTATCTCCTGGGGAGCATCATGAATGGATAAACTAACAAGATTGGTATTCATGACGTTGTCTACAGGTCGGTTCAAGTCAAAATTACTGTTAGAGGTAATCCACCGTCTGAAATCCCCGTCACTTACTGAACCGATCAGCAGACCACTGTCCTCTACTACGAAAACAATCCGCGATTTGTTGTCATTGATTCGTTGCAGGGCTTCTACGATCTTATCCCCGGAAAATACCAGGAAGTTTTTGATCTTCTTTTCTATCTGCATAGATTATCTGTTTTCTAAAAGACTGGAAACCACTTCCCAGTCATGGGGTTCATCAAGTTCCACTGCAGTATGCTCAGGCATTTCATATATTCCAATCTGGCCGCCCAGGCGACACCCGGTTTGAGTCAGTATCTTTGACTTGGTGATATAAAAGGCCCCGTTTTCCATCAACGTGCCGGAAAAATCCTGCCTGCGGGGTCGATCTAATGGGTCATAATTTATGGGTCTGGCATCGTCAGTCCAGAAAAAACGCTTGATACGTACAGCACTAAGCATTGAATCCAGTTTCTCTTTTTTAAATCTGGTCAACGCTTCATTCAGGTGCCAAGATTCCAGAAGTGGTGATGTGGCTTGGATGGTTATTAAGTTGTCAAAATCAACCTTCTCCATAAAATGCAGCATGACCGATTCAGTGGATGCCTCATCAGTTGCATACGTAGAAGGTCTATTGATAATCTCTACACTTATGCTAAGAGAATCAACCACATCCTTGATTTGAGTGGAATCAGTGGAAACATACACAGCGTCAATGCTCTCAGCCTCTGCCGCCGCCTCCAGTACCCAGGCGCACAGAGGCTTACCACCAATTGGCTTTATATTTTTGAGGGGGATGCTCTTGGATCCACCTCGTAAAGGGATTAGGGCTATTGTTTTTTGCAATTTAATTTTCTTATTTTTTTAGTAAGTTAACATAAGTACAATCATATTAGTTGACGTAGTCCAGTAAAAAGGGACATTGCTTGTTAAGCAGATTCTCTAACAGAGCAAATTTCTTCAAACGGTTTCGGTCTCCTGTATTCCAGGTAAAGAGGAAGTCTCTTGCTGTCATGAAACATCTCGACATAATCGACAATGTTCCTTACTGCTTTTTTCTCTGGTCCGGTAATAATAAGTAACAAATTCTCTCGGTCTTTTAACTGTATAGAAAGCTTTCAACTGCTGTTGTTCTATCTGTCGCTTATCAGAAGAATTTTACAATCCCATATTTCCCTACTCCGACTTACAAACGGGCGCTGCTGAGAAGATTGACAAGTCGTGCCCAGTCACTCGATGTCCTTTATTCCATCGGTTTGACATTCCCGGTACATAGGTAAAGTGTTATGCAAATTCCATGCCTGTCTGGTTGCTTTTTTCTAAAAAAGGGGGGCTGCTGTCCGGCAGAAGTATGGTATTGCACCAGTAGTTGGATCTGCTTCCCACAGCCTTTTGCATATAGCCAATGTGGGGAGGCCGGAAAAAAAATATTGCTGTAGAGACTGACCAGTTTCTGTTTGCTGGCCAGGGAAAAAAATCCAGACCTTCCAGCTTGGTGTAAAAGAGGGCGGAGTTGAGGCTGGTAGCCGTAGTTATAACCGGTGGTGCCAGCCTCGTAGAAAAAAAACTGTGGAGGATTTTGGCGGTGGTAGTCTGATGTTTGTGCCCGGAAATTCCCACCACCTGCAGATATAATCTTGTTATCGCTTATGCTGTAGTTCCCGGTTAAGCTGAGGGTCAAGATGGGATTTTCCTGACAGCTGTTTTCCAGGGACTTGCTTGTATCTTCTATAGGGTGCCGTACCCGCGATAGATTTCTGCTCTCGTTTTGATGGGGCCGGGATGGCCGTACGTATCATAGGCGGACAAACAATACCCTCTTCTGGTATCGCGGTCAAGGTCTACAAAGAAGGTACGACCCATCAGCAGGCAAGGCTTTTGCTGTTGCCAGGGTCTTTTCTAACTATTGGTGCAGACCTGATGACCGGAATTTTTTTCCTGCCAGGTCCTGTCGTTTTTCTATTCTGCGGTCATTTTTTCTTTTAACTGCTGGTATGCTGCCCTGGCTGCCTCTAATTGGTTGGTGGCCCGATAACAGTCGCCTATTTTCTTGAGCAGGGCGATGTTTTCCGGTTGGTAGAGGTAACAGTTCTCGAAGGCGGTAATCGCCTCCTGATACTGACCACCGTTATGCAGGCGGTCCCCGATGTTCTCCCAGTAGGCGGCGCAGGATCTGTCTATTTCAATGGCCCTGTTCAAAGTGGCAATTCCCTGTTCAAAATCACCCAGCGAAAAATATATTTCCACCAGATGCATATACAGAGCGGGATCGCTTGGGAAGAACTCCAGGGCCCGGCGAAAATCACCGGCAGCCTCCTGGAGCCTGCCTGACGCAGATTCCAGCTTTCCGGAATAGGTAAAAAGGTTGCTTATAAGTTCAGGGTCCAGACGGGAGGCGGGGCCTTCATTGTCCAGGAGCCGGTCCTTCCATTCCCGGGCCATAAGGGCTGTCTTCTCGTGGTCTTCCCCCTGGATCAGGTTCTCAATATCGGCCAGATCCTGTTGCAGGACCTCGTTCATCTTCCTGATCAGCTCTGTATGGTCCGGGGCATACTTAAGGCCTTTGCCCACCAGGTACTTGACACTGGACCATCGGTTCTGCTGGGCTTCGAAATAGGGGACATAGCCCAGATACTCATTACCGAATTCCTGCCGTGTTTTCTCGATCTCCCGGGCATAGCCGGGGTCGATCTCCAGGGCCCTGGCAAAATTTTCCTCCATCTTCCGGAGTTCGGAACGGTTGGCAGCAATGCAGCCCAGATGGAAAAAAAGTTCCGCCGAGTCCGGCTGGCCGGCCCGGAGTTTTTCCGCCAGGGGACGGGCCAGGGCAATGGCACCGTCTTGCATATAGAGGCGCAAGAGCCGGAAACGGTTGGCCTCTAACTCCTCCCCGGCAGCAATTTTCTGAAGACAGTGTTCTTCCTCTTTCTGAAAGTTCAGGGTTTGGGCCAGGTTCTGGTCAAAGAGTTCCAGGACCTCTTTTCTGGTACTGTTTATCTCCAGCAGGCGTTCCATGTTTTTGATTAGCCACTCCAGGTACCTGTCCGGATCGTTTTTTATGGCCTCAAGAGAGGCGCGCCGGCGCTCGCTGTCCTGCAGGCCATCCATGGTCACTTCCTGAAGGAGGGGCCATATCTGTGCCTTGTCCAGCTTGTGGGAGAGTTCATCCACCCTGGCGGTTTTTTGACGGATGTTTTTGGGCAGCATATGGAAATCCCGGATTTTAGAGCCTTTTTGGGCGTTTTTCTTAAGCTCCTTGAGCAGGGACTTATTTAAGCGGTCCGCCTCCTTGATCTCTTTGCCCAGTTGTTTTATTTCCTTGCGGGTTTTGCGGAACTGGCTCTGCAAGGGGGCGGTGTCAATGGCTTGGCAGTCTCGTATAAGATGGGCCAGCCGGGGACCGCTATCTTCCCGGTCCGGGCAATAGGTGGCCAGGGCCTCCTCCAGGGAGCAGGGGGTGGTCCCCTGAATATGGGCGCCCTGGCTGGCATTGATAAAGGTTTTGGCAGAACCGCTGATGAGGGACTCGAAGTGTTTTTTCATGCTCAGGAAAGAGCGGCTGGTCCGCAGCGTGGTACCGTCCACTCCTGTCACGGTTTCCCCTTCCCGAGGCTGGGCCCCGGGAAGGGTGTGGGAGAGGACTGTGTGCTGGGCATGGCTGGCCGTCCCGGTGTAAGCAAGATCCTGGCCTATAAAGATAATGGGATCACAGCCCAGAATATCAGCGGCGATCAGGTTGAGATGGGCCACGGTGCCGGCCCCGGAGGTGAGAAGACTCCCTCCCAGCAGGGAGTTGAGCCAGGCCTCCAGGGGCTTGGCGGTGAAGGTCCAGAACACTTGGTCAGCCGGGAAAATCTTTTCCATTTTGGGACAGGACCAGGATGTGGAGATAAGCGAGATATTTTCTGCCTGGGGGATGACCCCGGCAATTTTTTCATAGATATGGTTTTTGGGGTCAATGGTGGACAGGAAGTGCGGCTTTATACCCTGATGGACAAGGGAAGGTAGTACGGTGTCTACTGCCAGGACAAGAGCCTTTTCCCGGGCCTGGCTCAGCAGATGGATGTTCTGGTCCAGGGACGGCCCTCCGGCCACCAGAATGGCGGGAGTCCCGGCGAACTGGTTCCGGAGTTGTTCCAGGAGAAGGTGGTGGCCAATGGTGGAGAGATGCCGGAACCGGTTATTAATAAAGGCCCTGCCCAGGTTTTTTACTGTGTTACCCTCGATATTAAGAGAGTTGAGGTGGGCAAAGAGCTCTTCTTTCAGGGCCTGATAACCGGAAGGGTTGCGGGTAAAAGAAGGGGAGTGGTGGTAGGTCCTGGCGTCTTCCAGCTGGATGGTCCGGGCTGCCGGGGCCAGGGCCCGGGCCAGGCTCTGGCTCTCCCCGATCCGCAGAATAAGCCGGGGATCTGCCAGGAGTCCGGAGAGGTCCACATACTTGAGGGCCTGGACAAAGATTCCGGGGTCCAGCTCAAAGAGGGCCAGATACTGGATCTGCGGGCGCCGGGCCAGGATGTCAAGAGCGGCATAGCCCAGGCCCATACCCAGAATGGCCGCGAAACCGCAGTGCTCCTCCGGTATGGCGTTCAAAAAGTCTGCCCTTTCCTTTTCCGGCTCCGCCTGATCATGCATCAGGACCTCCCGGCCCTGGTCATCTGTGACCTTTAGGTTGGGGTTGCCGTTGGGAGCTGTGATGATGGTGCCCCGGGGTTCGGGAGGATCTGAATTCAGCATCTCCCAGGTCGTGGGATGGTGCTCTTTCATCAGGGCGGTATTTTTATCAAAAAAATCAGGATGGCTGTCCGGCATTATTTGTTCCAGTGGGTGCTTAGTTTATTCATGGTTAAAAAATTTAACAGGCCCGGAGAAATTGTTCAAGTAAATCCCTCTGGTACCGATAAAGCCTACAGCAATAAACAGCCCTTAAGCGAAATAAAATTTGGACAAGGAGGTGATGGCACCAGGAATGAATTAGCAAGGAGCATGGCGGCAAACCTTTTGCCGCCGGGCACGGATTTCGAATTTAGTTGGATGAAAAAACAGCGGGAAAAGGAATTCCTGCTGGCAATCTTATCACGGAGGAACAAAACAAAATGGCACTACAAATAAACACTAACGTGGCAGCCCTGAGCGCCCACCAGAACATGGTCGGCAACGACAAGGCCCTGTCTGATTCCATCGAGAAGCTGTCTTCAGGACTGCGGATCAACAAGGCGGCGGATGACGCCTCGGGCATGGCTATCGCCGACTCCCTGAAGTCTCAGGCCATGGGTCTGGGCCAGGCGGTCAAGAACGCCAATGACGGGATCTCCATGGTCCAGACTGCAGACGGCGCTCTGGAGGAGTCCATCAATATCGTCAACACCATCAAGACCAAGTCCATCCAGGCCGCCCAGGACGGCCAGACTTCCGATTCCCGCAAGGCGATTCAGTCCGATATCGATAAGCTGATGGAGGAACTGGACGTTATTGCCAAGACCACCGCCTTTAACAACCAGAAGCTCCTTTCCGGGGAATTCAGCAACAAGGAGATCCAGATCGGGGCCTACTCCGGGGAGACCGCCGATATCTCCATCGGCTCCGCCGAGTCCACCAAGATGGGTCATGTCGCCACTTCGGATATGGATTTTGACAGCACCGGCACTACCTCACTTTCGGTCTACAGCAGTGAGGAGGATAAAACTTATGATCTCAGTACCACTGAGCTTGCTTACGACAACACCCGGGAAAACAGTGTGGGGGCGGTCGCCGACCAGATCAACAAGTTGAGCGACAAGCTCGGCATCTCGGCCACCGCCGAGGTGGAGTCCTCCTCCGCGGACAATGTCAGTGCGGGTGATACCGGTTCGGATTTCGCCATCAACGGCGTGCAAATCGGCCAGGTCCAGGTCCAGGAAAACGACGCCGACGGGGCCCTGGTTAATGCCATCAATAACAAGGTGGATCAGCACGGGGTGGAGGCCTCGGTGGGCAGTGACGGCAAGATCACCCTGACCTCCACCGATGACCGGGCCATTCAGGTCAATATGGACGAGAGCACCCAGGACGTCTTCGGCGCTTCCTCCTCTGATGCCATGGACACCCTGGGCAGTGTCCGGCTCAACCAGGAAGGGGCCGGCGAGGTCGTGATCAACAACCGCAACCTGGACGGCACAGCCCTGGATCTGTCCACAGATCCTTTGGCAATTGACGGGGATACCTATACCACCCAGAGCTCCGTCCTGGGAGATGACTCCACCCTGGCTTCCGGTTCCACCATTGCCGCCGGCACCGAGCTCAGCATAGATGCTACGGCGACAACCGCTGCTGCTATAAGTGGCACCACCGGTGACAGCACCATCGGCGACGGCAGCACCCTGGCCTCCGGGTCTGTCATAGCCGCAGACACTACCTTAACCGGTAAAGCCGAGACCGGTGCCCTGAGCACAACCGGAGACAGTACCCTGGGGACAGAGACCACATTAACCGATACCACGTCTTTGACGGAAGGCTCTGTTTTCCATACCAACGACCTCAGTGAATCTGACTTAGCAAGTGGTGCCGACTACACCATAGATGGTGACTATATAACTATCGGCAGTAGTGGTGCTGATCTTGCTAACAGTGTCACTCTTACCACCGAGGAGGCCACTCTGGCTTCGGGCTCTGATGTGGGAAGTGGATCCGTTCTGGGCGCCGGTACCACTATGGCTGATGATGTAACTCTTGATGCCGACATGACCCTGACCGAGGGTAATATGACCCTGAAGGCGGGTTCCGACATTCTTGCCGGCAGCAAGCTGGCCAGCGAGACCGAGCTCTCCGACGATTTCACCACCAGCGGCTCCATCACGGTGGATGGTTCCATGACCCTGGAAGCCGGGTCGACCATGGCCGATGCCTCCGAACTTACCAACAGTTCGTCCATCGGGGGCGAGGTTACTCTGGCCGATGATGAGACCGTAAGTTCCGATGGCCAGATGCATCTGCAGGCCGGCTCCGAGCTGGCCTCCGGCAGTACGATCACCGCCGGTACTGAGCTCACCAACGATGTGGAGGCCGCCGACGGCACCACCTATGAGGCGGGCACCACCCTGGAGAGCGATATTACCACCCAAGGGACCACGGATATCGACGAGGCCATGACCCTGGAAGGCGGTTCAGAGCTCAAATCTGGTTCCGTCCTGGCTGCCAATGACAGGGCCGAAGATGAAGTGGCCAGCAGCAAGGTGGGTGAGGCCGAGGTCAACCGCCTGGCAGACATTAATGTCACCAGTCAGGAGGGAGCCCAGAAAGCCATGGCCGTGGCTGACGCCGCCCTGAAAGACCTGGACAGCACCAGGGCCAATCTGGGTTCGGTTCAGAACCAGCTCTCTTCCACAGTGGCCAACATCAGCACTACCAAGGTAAATGTGGAGGCCGCGGAGTCCAACATCCGTGACGTGGACTTTGCCGAAGAGTCCGGCAACTTCTCCAAGATGCAGGTTCTGACCCAGGCCAGCTCTTTTGCCATGTCTCAGGCCAATGCCAGCAGTCAGAATGTCCTGAGCCTGCTCCAGGGCTAATCTGACCAACCCGGGACGGATCCCCGATCTGTCCCTCAAAACCAAACTCCAACCAGGGGCGGCAGCCGGTAACGGCTACCGCCCCTTTTGTTTGCCTGGCAAAGCCGGGCTTCCGTCCGCTTGAAAGAGAGCGGAGAT